>NZ_KI272865.1:38305-38597 GCF_000469505.1 Leptotrichia sp. oral taxon 215 str. W9775
AGAGTGATGTAAATTCAGATAGTATTCAAACAAATATTTACAGAAATGTGGTATAATGGTAGTTTGAGAGTGATGTAAATTCAGATAGTATTCAAACATTAAGAGGTGTATTTATATGTATAAGAACGTTTGAGAGTGATGTAAATTCAGATAGTATTCAAACCAGTAATTTATCCAGCAAGGAAAAAACTGGGTTTGAGAGTGATGTAAATTCAGATAGTATTCAAACAAAGATATTTAGACCTACACCTAAATATGCGTTTGAGAGTGATGTAAATTCAGATAGTATTCA
>NZ_KI272865.1:38697-46885 GCF_000469505.1 Leptotrichia sp. oral taxon 215 str. W9775
GAGAGTGATGTAAATTCAGATAGTATTCAAACAATCAAAATAGCAAACAAGATTTCATTATTGTTTGAGAGTGATGTAAATTCAGATAGTATTCAAACAAAAGTTATGAACTATATTGTTATACTCGTGTTTGAGAGTGATGTAAATTCAGATAGTATTCAAACCTTGCCAACCAATTCCAACTCCTTTCATTAGTTTGAGAGTGATGTAAATTCAGATAGTATTCAAACTTTTTAATTCAAAATTATTTATAATCTAACGTTTGAGAGTGATGTAAATTCAGATAGTATTCAAACTCCAAAAAATCCATACAGTTTAAAGCTTGAGTTTGAGAGTGATGTAAATTCAGATAGTATTCAAACGCTCCGAATGTAGCATTAAGAAGTATTTTAGTTTGAGAGTGATGTAAATTCAGATAGTATTCAAACCTGTGCTGGCATTTTTTACCTCCTACTCCTGTTTGAGAGTGATGTAAATTCAGATAGTATTCAAACAGACAAGATTAAAATCATAAATGCAGCTTTGTTTGAGAGTAATGTAAATTAAAATGTAATATAAACATAAACACTTTTATTCTAATTTTATATATTATTTTCTTTTTTCCAGCTAAGTGGTATAATATATAAAACACATCACAATAGGAGTTGAGATTGATGAAAACTATAAAATTTAACAATAAAAAACATTATAGTCCATTAGAAATTGTAATAATTATAGTATTAGGAATTATAATCTCTTTTCCATCTTTGGTTTTATTATCAATATTTTTAGTGTTTATGTTTGCTGTAAGTCCTTTAATTACAATATTCTCAATAATTTTTATTATATTTAAAATACTTCATATAAAAAATCAGTAAAAGATATTAGTTTTAAAGAAAATTTTTTAGGTTATTATCAAATAAGTAAAACTGAAATGACTACAGAGGGTTGGAGCAAATATACAAAATTGGAAAAGTGGTTGAAAACTAAAAAGAAAGTGAGAAAGAATGGCAGTAATATCAGAAAAAGAAATAGAATTCAATAAAGAAATTTCACACCATTAAGAGTAATTATGTTTCAAAGTGAAATCTGATATATTTTAGTGATGAAAATTAAAAAAAATTTATTTTTTTGCAAGTAATAATATTTGTTTTTTAAATTCTTCATCTGAAATTTCGTCATATGCACTTTTTCTTAGAATTTCAATTTCTTCTACAGAACATTTTCCACATGCAAGTTCAACATTATATATTGCACTACTCAATCTTTTTTCTATTTCTGGATCTAATTTTCTCATTGTCATTCCTCCATAAAAATTGATATTATTTGATTATTATAGCATATATTTAGGTTTTATAATATATATGGAGTGAAAAATTATAGGAAATCTTTAGAGGAAATAAAAAATTGGTTGAATGATAAAGCTAAAAAATATTTAGAAAAGAACTTTGAACAAAAAGATTTAAAAGTATATTGTTTGAATCTTTACCAGAAATTTATTAGGTAAAAAGGGAGAAAAAAATATGGATAAAAATTATGAAATAACACTGGAACAAGAAACAGCAAAAGAATTTGGTTGGGAAGTTATGGCAAATTTTAGAAGACTGGGAGATAATCTTGAAGAAAATTTGGTATTAAAAAAAATATATGAAAAAATAGGAAAAGAACTTAAAGTATTGTCAAATATGGATATTGAAAAAATAAAAGAATTTAAAATAAAATGTAAATTTGTAAATGAAATACTGGATAGTATTTAGAATTTTTGAGTCAATAGCAGAAGAACATACAAAAAACAGCCCTAATCTATTAATTGGAGCTGTTTTTCTATCATTTATTCAAATCTAAATCCTAATAATTCTTATCCAGTAATCCCACTACACTTCTGACTTCATCCATTTTTACAGTGGCGATTGAACGGGCTTTTTCAGCACCTTTCTGAAGAATTTCATATACATAGTCCATATTATTTACAAGTTCTTCACGTTTTTCCCTGAATGGAGCAAAATAATCCATAAATTTATCAAGCAATTCAGTTTTTGCATGTCCGTAACCAAAGTTTCCGGCCAGAAATTTCTGTTTAAGCTCTTCAGTTTCAGCTTCAGTAGCAAAAAGAGAATACAGTTTTGTAATGTTGTTGTCAGGATTTTTAGGCTCTTCAAGAGGAGTAGAATCAGTAACAATACTCATAATCTGTTTTTTTAGTTCCTTTTTAGAAAAGAACATATTTATAACATTTCCATATGACTTACTCATTTTATCTCCGTCAGTTCCAGGAACGACAGCAACACTTTCCACAATTTTTTCCTTTGGAAGCTTGAAAACTTCCTTTCCATATGTTTCATTAAATTTAATTGCAATATCCCTCGTAATTTCCACGTGCTGTTTCTGATCCTTTCCAACAGGCACTATATCAGGATCGTACATAAGTATATCTGCAGCCATTAATATAGGATATGTGAATAATCCCATGTTAGGCTTAATTCCCTTTGCAATCTTGTCTTTATATGAATGAGCCCTTTCAATCAGTCCCATTGGGGTAACATTTGCTAAAATCCATGCCAGTTCTGTATGTTCAGGCACATCTGACTGTAAGAACAGTGTAGATTTTTCCGGATCAAGACCCAGAGCAAGATAATCTAAAATAACTTCTATTGTATTTTGTTTTAAATTTTCACCATTAGGAGAAGATGTAAGAGCATGATAATTAGCAAGGAAGTAGAAACCTTCATACTGATCCTGAAGTTCCACAAACTGTTTTATTGCTCCAAAATAATTTCCTATATGCAGGATACCGCTAGGCTGAATACCTGATAAACTTCTCATTAAAACCTCCTTGTTTATTATAAATATTGATAGGTAAATAATAACATATTATATACGATTTATCAAATATAATCAGAGAAATTATAAAAAAATCTGATATTGTAAAAAAATTCTTTTTGGTTTATAATATAAATAATTAATCATATAAACGAAAAATAATAGGATTTTTTAATAAAAATTCCAATTACAAAATAAAGAGTGCGAAAGGGAGTTAACTATGATAAATGATGTTTATAATCTGTTTTTAAAAGTAGTTGAAACAGGTAGTATCTCAAAGGCTGCAAACGAATTGTTCATTTCCCAGCCGGCATTATCTCAGCAGCTGAAGAAGCTCGAAAAAGAGTTTAATGCAAAGCTGTTTACACGAAGCAACAAAGGTATTGAACTGACAAAAGAAGGAAAAATCGTATATAAGTATTTTACGATGTTTGAAGAATGTCTGGATGAAATGAGGGAAGAAATAGAAGATGCAAAAAATAATTCGATGAAAATAAAAATATCTGCAGTATCTACAATATGTAATTATTCCCTTCCATGTGTCGTTTATCATTTGAAAAAGCATTATCCCAATGTTTCGGTGGAGCTGAACAGCAGGGAGAACAGTTCTGTCATAGAAGAAGAACTTCTAAGGGAAAGATGCGATATAGGTTTTGTAACGGAAAATATTAATAACAATGAAACTTTGGCAGGGAAAAAAATATTTGAAGAAAAAATTGTGCTTGTTGCATCAAATATTTTGGGTTCATTTCCTGATTCGATAAAAGTAAAGGAACTAAGTAAATATGACCTTATAAGAATGTCAGGAGAAAATGAGGTTATAAAAGTTGTAACAAAATTTATTAATAATTTTGAAAATTATAAATTTACATATAATCTGGAAAGTGTAGATGCAATAAAATCATGCATTATAAATGGATATGGGATGGCATTTCTGCCCTATTCTACAATAAAAAAAGAACTTTACCATAAGGAAGTAAAAATCGTAGATGTTGAGCAAGTTTCAATAACTCAGAATATAAGCATGATAAAAAGAAATTCCCATACAGGTGGTGTGAAAAGGGTAATTTCCTATATGGAAAAATATATAAAGAAAATTATTTGCTGATGGTGATTTCCCAGACACCATCTATAACTTCTTCTGAAGAGCATTTAAATTTATTTAAATTACAGTAATATTCAATATTTTCTACGGCAAGGTTGTGGTCTGTAACAAGAAGAATTTCCTCTCCTTCCATAATGAGAGAGTGTTTCTGCTTTAATTTAATTACAGGAATAGGACAGCTGTATCCAAGGCAATCTATTTTAATCATAACTTTTCCTTTCTAAAAATAAATTAAAAGACTATTTCTAAATTTATACGTTTATTATACTATATAAATTTGAAATAGTCTATTTTATTTACTCAATTATACATAAGCTTTAAAATATTCTAAGTTAAAAGTTAGGGATAAAATATTAAGCTTTACAGGAAGCTCCTTTTTTCTTTGTACCTGCTCCATAATCATTTTTAGAATCAGGTTTCTGCATATTGTTTGGTGCTCCTTTTTGTACAGGGAATTTAGAATCCATTTGCCATGCATTCCATCCACCGTCATATATATAAGTGTTTTTCCATCCTGCCATTATAGTCATGAACCAAGGTACAGTTGCACGCCATCCTGTTCCACAGTAGAATGCAAGTTTGTCTCCTTTGTTAATATTCTGAGTTTTCCACAATGCAAATATTTCATTTGGGTTACGTAAAGTTCCGTCCGGATCATAGTAATCCGCCACATTTGAAGAATCAGTTCCGGCAAATCCCCAAATTGCACCTTGAGGTTCCCCTTTACCTGGAATGTAGTCGTATCCACTTACTTTTCCGGTATATTCATCCCATGAACGGTTACTTATAAGTTTTAGTCCATTTTTTTGCATTTCCATTGCTTCAGCAGGAGTTGATATAGTAATACTAGGATCTCCAGGTATAGTACCACCGAAATTAGTTTCAGGTGTAGGCGTATTTACTTTAGTTTCTGTATGGAATCCGGCATCCATCCATGTAGTCAGATTACCATCAAGTACTCTTACATCTGTTACACCTGCCCATTTTAATGCCCAGAATACACGATATGCGGCAAGCTGGTTTTCAGCAGAGTAAAGAATAATAGTTTTATCTTTGGTAATACCATTTTTCAGCAGATTAGCTTCAATAACTTTTGGATCGCTTAAGTTCCATACCGGTCCATTTTCAATCCAGTCAGTATCAAAGTGGTAAGCTCCAGTTATATGCTGAGCATAACCTTTACTTTTTTCCAATGGCCCCCATGAAACTTCAAATAACATAAATTTATCATTTGTATAAGTTTCAGGCTTTTCTCCCTTTAAAACAGAATTTACCCATTGAGGTGAAACGCTGTACTGGAAGTTTGGAAAAGACTCCATTGGATTTTTCTCATCATTTGCATAATTTACAAAATCTTTATAAGTTTTTACTTTATATCCTCTTGCGGCAAATTCTCCGGCCACACTGTTTAAACTTTCATTATCTGTATCATATATAACAAGAGTTTTATCTTTTGTGATTCCTTTACCTGCTGCATAAGTTTCAAATTTACCGTCTTCAATATAGTTTAACCATGCCGCAGTAAACTGGATTGCATTTTTAATATGTCCTCCACGTTTAGCATTTTTATCCTTAAACCCGTTATAAAGACTGTCTCTTCTAGTGTCTATAATAACATAGCTGGAATTATCAATATTTTTTAATAAATCTTCAGTTTTGATTTCACTGATTGCATTTTTTCCGCATGATAGGATTAATCCTAAAATAGCAATACTCATTATTGAAAAAAGTATTTTTCTAAAATTCATTAAAATTTCTCTCCTTCCGTAAGAATAATCATATCAAAATTATTCCTTTATAATATAGTTTAAAAGTATTTTACTTCCTATAAAGGCACCTGCAAAGGCAGATAACCCGTAAAACCACCCTGTCAATGACAATGCTGACAGTGCAGAAAAGAAAGCGGCAATATTACATCCTGAAGCAAGTCTTGCTCCCGCTCCCATTAAAAAACCACCAAGGACAGCACCAAAAAGCTGTTTTTTCCCTTTTATTTTTTTGATTTTAAATTCTGAAGCAAGTAAAGTTGCCAATGTGGCACCAAGAATGATTCCTATATTACATATGGAACCACTATTTGATAAAACAGGTATCATGATTGCCTTTTTTAATCCGGAACTCTTTATAAAATAAGGCCATGTAACAGGATTAAGTCCTGCTGCCTGAAATATTTTAGCTCCCCATACGGTAATAGGTCCTGAAACACTCCATGCCTTTTTAAAGACTGCCAGATAAATAGTTGCCGTAATACCAAGCAATACAGCTCCTGTATTATATGACAAAGGCTTTTTCATTATTTTTTTATATGTTTCGTTCTGACTTAATTTGTTAAAAAATTCCATTACTGTTCTCCTTTTACAGTATATTTTTAAATAAGTTAATTTATTCTCAAATGATTGACTTATTTACATCTCTGTCGAGATATTCCTGCAATATTATTTACTTTTTTCAACTATGATGTTCCATTCTCCATCATCAATTTCTTCAACCCTGCAGGCATATCCTGTCTGATCTGCCCATTCAGGAATATTTTTTATAGCACATGAATGATCTACATTTATTATAACTATATCTCCTACTTCCATAGTTTCCATTTTCTTTTGAGCTTTTATTAAAGGGACTGGACAAGCTTCTCCTATACAATCTAATTTGTATTCTTTCATTAGTTTTCCTCCTAAAAATTTATTTAAGAATTTTCTTCAAAAATCTGTTTAACTATATTTTTTCTTTTGCCATTTAATGGCAAGAACGTATACTATTGCTATTAATGCAAATTGGAATATTAATGCACCTGCCCATCCGAGATGATCAGGAAGATATACTTTAATATTTGCTTTACCAAGTGGTTCTAAGAATCCCATTGCCCAAGCTCCGGCTACCGATCCTAACATGAAGCATAACAAAGCAACCCATTGTAATTGGAACCCTTCCCCAACTCTCATTAAAGTTCCTGAAGCACATCCACCAGCTGTAACCATACCGATACCGAACATAACACCACCGATAACAGTCAGTATTGATAAAGGTGCAACAGAATCAGTTCCCATAGGTTTTCCACCAGTTGAGATGGAGTAAAGGCTTAAAGCTGAGAATCCTATAGTTCCAACTGCAATAGCTAAAAATACTGCTCTTGTAAGAGAAGTACTTCCTGTAATGACAGGGTCTCTGAATGCAGCAGTAAAACAGAATCTGGAACGTTGAAGAATCATTCCAAAAACAACACCGAATATCAAATATTTTACTAATTTTGCATCATTTAAATAGAAACCAAGTCCGATTAATAGGGCAATTAAAACTAATGCATGTGGGATTTGAGATTTAAAAGGTTTTTTACGAACGCTGTTTGCTTTTACAACCTTCGTCATTTCTTTGTCTAAAGTTGTATTCATTTGCTTCCTCCTTTCATTAGTAATTTTGAAGTGAAAAAAATCCTTAATATACTTTTTTAATTATAGCTTATAATTAAAATGTTTTGAATAGGGAAAAAACGAATACTGTATTTGAAAATCGAATAAGAGGGATAAAAAACACTTTACAAAAAAATAGAAAAAGAATACAATAAAAATAAGAATGAGGATAGAGAAGCAAAAGCAAGTGACACTATCACACCTTTTAGGTCAAAAGAGATGTTGGGACAGTCACACCAACCGTTCTTACTAATTTAAAATTATAGAAACGATATAGGCAGTTTAACAACTGCTCTTTTTATTTGTCATACTAAGAGACATTAAACATCTGGATACAGAAAATAATAGAAATAAAACAAAATTTGGGTAGTTATGAGCTTCAAAATTAAAATTGAATAGATAATTTAATAGCCAATCCATTTTTGGCTTCGGTTAATGGTAATAAAAAATAGGCCCGATAAAAGCCTATTGATACCCCTAAGAGTATGAGGGTACTAATTAGTACAGAATTCTTTGAATCAGTAGGAAAACTACTAAAACAATAAGAAAAGTACGCATAGTACACCTCCTTATAAATGGTTACGAGTTTTGGGAAACTCGCTTGAAAAAATTATAACAAAAAAGACTGAAGTAATCCAGTCCTTTTTATCCCAAATTTTATTTAACCATTTATAAGTACCCTTTTGGGGTCTACCTTAAGGTAATTTAATTATATCAGATTATTATATTTTATGCAAATCTCTTTTTGGAAAGTCTGAAAATAAACAGAATAAAAATATAATATTGAAAAATTACAATAAATAGGGTAAACTAAATAATAAAAAGAAAAATATTATAAATAAAGGCTCTTTGTCAAGAGTGGGGGTGGAAAAAGTTC
>NZ_KI272866.1:0-3353 GCF_000469505.1 Leptotrichia sp. oral taxon 215 str. W9775
TCAACAGGAGTAACGGTAACAACTTCATCTTCTGTAAGAACGGCAGCAGGGTCAGTTGTTCCAAATCTGATTACATCAGGAAAGAGTGTGACAACACTGGAAGTACCAAAGAATCCTATAGTTAAACCGTTTATTAAACCTAAACAGGATATAGAAACAGTAAAGCAACCAGCTGTTACTTCTGAGAAACCTAAAACAGTAGAGAGAAGTCATTCTCAGGGAAGTAATAATCATAACAGTAATAAAGAAAGTTTTAATCAGAAAACAGAAAAAATCCTAATAGAAATCCTGTTGGCGAAAATTATGGCACAGAAAAAACTTCAAATAAAATGCCACCACTTTCAAATAAGGAAAATATTCATAGAAATAGTAATACCCAAAACTATGACTACAAGGTTCAAGATAATAGCACTTCAAATGGCTCAAGCAACGGAGACAGTGGTTCTAAGAAAAATATTGAGCCTTCTGTGGAGAATAGTGGCAAGATTTATACATTAGAATCACAAGATGCAAACTGGAATTTCAAATCAGAAATTCCAAAAACAGCAGTAAAAAATTCTGAGGGTAATTATACATTAGGTAGAGGTAATGAATGGAATTTTGATACTAAATATAATATTCCGTATACTGAAACTGGAAACAAAGGTCAAGGATTAGTTTCTGTTCCGAGTTATGAGGCTTTAATGAATGATTATAGTAGGAATTATGATATTTTTCATCATTCAGTTGGAGAAGTAACAACAAAACCTTTATTAACTTCAAATTATGAAACTTATTATAGAACAATAAGTCAAGAGCATTATGATATATTAAGAAGTACAGGAAGGATGCCTGCAGGACATAATAGTGAGACCTTTATTTCTCCATCTTCTTTATATGTTCAAAGATATGATTATGGTGGAGTAACATTGGAATTTAAACTTAATCCTGGAACAACCAATGAATTAATGAATATCGGGGTTAAAAATAAAAATCAAGTAAGTGGAATAATGGTAGATCCTGATTACAATTATTCAAAATTGCCAAAAGCACCTAAAGGTTGGGGGAGTAATCATGCAATGTTTAAATTGGAAACAACAATTCAAAAAAAACCTATAATAAAAGATCCCTATAATGTAAATATAGGATTAGGAAGAGAAGGCGGAAAAGCATTGAATATCTTTAATGATAATATTATAGACTATAAAGTAATAGGAGAATAATAATTATGAACAAATATCTTAAGGAAATTATATTATTATCAAAATGGTATAATAAAGAATTGACTGATGATGAGTTTTTAGAAAAATTTAAATTAAAAAAAATCAGATATAGAAGAGAAGTTCCTAAAATTGCAAAGGAAAAATTAAAAGAAGCTTGTACATTAAAAAATGGAGATATGATGATGTATTATTCTTCTTTAGTCTTTTCTTTAGTTTTTTCTTCAAAAATAGATTTTGATGAAATCAAAGATTGTATTGAGGAAATTATAACAGGAGATTGGCACTATGACCATGAAAATATAGCAGGTGCATTTGAAGATATAGCTTCACCAAAAACAATAGAATGGGTGTATTATTTAGCATTGGCACATCAGTTTGAAGGATATGAAGGGGGAATTGCAATGGCTAGAAAATGTATTCATGCACTAGGGAAAATAAATACTCCTAAATCAAAAGAAAAATTGGAACTTTTGGCTAATAATTTAAATGAAACTGAAGAATTAAGAGAATCAGCAAAACGAGAATTAAACAGACATAATTTTACAAATAAAGATGTCGAATGAAAGGATTAATTATGAAAAAAGAAGAGGAAAGAAATATTT
The DNA here is from genome assembly GCF_000469505.1 of Leptotrichia sp. oral taxon 215 str. W9775. Taxonomy (NCBI): domain Bacteria; kingdom Fusobacteriati; phylum Fusobacteriota; class Fusobacteriia; order Fusobacteriales; family Leptotrichiaceae; genus Leptotrichia; species Leptotrichia sp. oral taxon 215. The sequence continues at coordinate 1,805 of NZ_KI272866.1, forward strand.
ATGCAGTATTCGATGACAAGACAATAAGAGTTTATCAAGCATATAACAATGAAATAGCAGACGAGGCTTTAAAATTAGGAAAGTTTGGAAGTAAGTTCAGTTTAAACAGAATGACCTGGATAAAGCCGTCATTCTTATGGATGATGTACAGAAGTGGCTGGGCTACTAAACAAGGACAGGAAAGAATACTGGCAATTGACCTGAAAAGGGAAGGATTTGATGAAATAGTGAAAAATGCTGTACTTTCATCTTTTAGAGAAGTTTCTGATTTATCTAAGGAAGAATGGAAAGAAAAATTGGAAAATTCAGAGGTAAGATGTCAATGGGATCCAGAGAGGGATATTTACGGCAATCCAATAGGAAGAAGAGCGATACAGTTAGGTATAAAGGGAGAAACGGTAAAAAAATATATAAATGACTGGATTGTAAATATAACGGATATAACAGATAAAGTTATTGAGATGAGAAACAGCATTCAAAATGGAACTTTTTCAGAAGTTATGCTTCCTGAAGAAAAAAAATATATTATTTAGTTATATATTTTCAAATAATCGTTGTTGTAAAAGACAGCGGTTATTTTTCCTCATATTGAAAAAAGGCTCTATAATATATATGGGGGTGGAAAAGTAACAGGAAAAATTGGAAAAGTTGAAGTTGTTTCAAGACAGAACACAAGCACAACAACTGGAAGCAGTAAAGGAGTGAATCTTGGAATAAGTGCAGATGGAGTTACAAGTTCAGTAACCATAAATGCGGGCAGAACAAATGGAAACAGGGCATTTGTAGACAATCAAAGTACATTCATTGTTGGAGAAGGAAGCAATCTTCATGTTGGAACAGTTGAAAATACAGGAGCTGTAATAGGCAAGGAAGGAAACTCTACATTCAAGATTGACACTTATGTTGGAAAAGATATCCAAAATTATGATACAATGACAACAACAGGAGGTTCAATAGGAGCTTCACTTGGAGGGAAACCAAAAATTACCAATGTTGGATTCAATCAGGACAGCAGGGATAAGCAAGGAATTACAAGAAATACAGTAGTCGGAGATGTTGAGATAACAGAAGCTGAAGGAAGTCCAATAAACAGGGACTTAGGAAAAGCCAATGAAGTAACGAAGGACACTCATAGCAGAACAAATATTAATGTTGAGAGCCAGACAATTGAATATGCTACTAATCCTGGTAAACTGAAAGAGGATATTGGGAAAGCCAAAGAGGAAATAAATGACATAAAGTGGGCAATAAAAGAGTCAATTCACGATAGAGGAGATGACAACAGAAACTTCTTTGGGCAGTTATCAGAAGTAAGGCTGAATAAGAGTCTTGAAAATATAACGAGCGAAAGACTGATAGGTAAGACAGTAGATACTGAAATAGCAGGTATTTTTAAGGCTGCCTACAAGGATTTAGGATACGATATAAACATCATATTTTCAGATCCTAAAAATTCTCCACAATTATTAGATGAGAAAGGGAAACCAAAAACAGGGACGGCTTATGTACGTGATGAAAAAGGAAAGAAAATCAAGACAATAATAATCAA
>NZ_KI272866.1:3453-71031 GCF_000469505.1 Leptotrichia sp. oral taxon 215 str. W9775
TTCCAATGTTGATTTTGGTGAACATGTAGGAGATGAAGCAGTAACTATAGGAGTAATTTCAATAGTAGCCATTGCAGGAGTATATGTTGTATATCAGGCTGGAAAACCTGTTGGTAGATATTTGGATCTGGATACTGCGAAAAAGAATGCTAAGCTTCTATCTAGCTCTATTGGTGGAGTTTTTGATTTAGGAAGAAAAGGTATTGCAAAAGGAATTGATTATGGAGCAAATGCAGCTAATAAAATAGGAAACTGGATAGGTGGAAATTCTTCTTCAAAAGCAAAAAGTCAATCAAAATCAGTACAATGGACTAAAGCTACGGTTAGAAAGACTGAGACTGTTTCAAATAAAGTGAACAGTAATGTTAAAAATAAGAGTAGAAGTGATAGTAATAGTAATAGGAACAAGAACAAAAATAAGAAAGATAATAAAAAAAAGAACAGAAGTAATAAAAATTCTAAGAATAGTGGGAAAAACAATACTAATGGAAATAATAGAAATACTGGTCAAAGTGGAAATAATGTACCAGGACCAGATTATATTCCAAAAGGAGATCCCGAAAGCAATTATGACAACTTACCGGAAAGTGTAAAAGAATCATATAAGGAACATTCTAAAAATTCATGGAAAAGTCAGTATAACGATGGAACTCGTGATCCTAGAAGAATAGATGATAAATTTTATAATGATGGAAGAAAAGGAGGAGAAGTGCTACCTAAAACAGATGCTAACGGGAATCCTATAGAATACACTGAACATGATGTCAACCCAAGACCATCTTCAGGTAACAGGGATAGTTTAAGGTTTGTAAGGGGAAGTGATGGAAAGACATATATGACAGATGATCACTATAGAACGTTTAAGGAGATAAAACCGGAGGAAATAGTTCCAAAAGAAATAACTCCAAGTGATTAGGAAGGGAGATATAAAATGGGAAACAGCTTAACTATAATAAGTAGTAAACAGAAAGAAGAGCTATATAAGAATCTGGAAGGGAAATGGTTAATAGAGTTAGATGGAAATAAAATAAAAAATGAAGATGATTTTGCAGTAGCAATTATGAATGAAATAGATATTGTGTATGATTATAAAAATTTATATGGCTATGACTGGTATTCCTTTAGAGATGCTGCAATGGAATCAAAAATATTAGCAAAAAAAATGTTTGGTTCTAAAAAAACAGATGTCATAATAGTTTACGATAATCCAAGATTAGATATGTATGAGATAGATAGAGGATTTACATATCAATATTTAATATCTCTTTTACAATGGTGGGAAACTTCATTGGATACAAGAGTCTATTTTGTAATAGATAACTTGGTTGATAACTTAGAAAACAGAATAATAATAGAAGACATGCTGGAAAAAGAAAAAATAATTAAGGTAGAAAAAGGAAAAATTATTTTTGAAATGGATATGGAAGGAGTGCAATTGGCAGAAGATTTTATCAATCAAATAGATGAAAATTTAGATTTTGAAGAAGAAAATGATTATGTATTAATTTTTACTAATTCCTATTCTTTTGTCCAGGGAATACATTATCATGAATGTAGTCTAATGCTTATTAAACTTATAGAAGATATATTATTGAAAATAAGAAAGGAAATAAAGATATATTTATTATTTTAGATTTAATAAAAAGAAGAAAATAAAGAAATAAAGAGTTTTTTCAATTTCTATTATCTGTTTAATGAAGGGCTAGAAAACAGTTGTTTTAAAATAATATAAAGTATCTTAAATTTAACAAATGCAGACAGTCTGAAAAATTATCAGGCTGTTTGTTTTATAAAAAGTGGCTCTATAATATATATGGGGGGGTGGAAAAAGAAAAAAAGAAAGAAATGTTGATACGGCAAACAGCAACTTCTATGCCAACATCGGAGTAAATGCTGGATTTACACATTCAAGAAGTAATTCAAGCTCCCATACTGAAAGTGCTGTAGTTACGACAATGAAACCAATGAATGAAAATTCTAGCATTACCTACAACAATGTAAACAACATAACTTAGAAAAAAATTGATTGGTGGAATTCCTTTTGGAATTGAAACACGAAAAAAAGAAATCAAGATAAATAAAACTTTAAATTCATTATTAGAGATAGAGAATGAAATAAAAAGAGCATTACAAAAAAAATAATATATGAATTAAATTTATAAAGGATGTCCTATTATGTTAAAAAAAATAATAAAAACCCTAGAAATAAGATTTTCTATAGAAAAAGAAAGCTTTCTTGATACATTCTTAAAAATAATAAAAATATTTTTTCTATTAGTCATTTTAAAGTTGCTAATAAATAATTTTTATGTACCTAAAGAATTTTACTGGGATAGATTTGATTTTAAGTTAAAAAAAAGAGAATACTTTTTAGAATGGGAAGATGGATGTAAAATAATAGAAATAGGTAAAAGAGGTAAATATTATTATGGTAGAGTTATTTCAGGTGGAATAACATTATATAAGCCTGGAGAATATGATTACTCAAAATGTGAAGATGAATATTTTTTAATAGATGATAGTAATGGTTTGGATAGAAATATCTATTATAAGAACAAAGAAGATATTTTAAAAGTTATAAAAAAATACAAACCCAAAGAACCATATAAATTTTTTATGTTTTCAATATTAAGATAGTTGTTTATTTTGATTGGAAAAGAGAATATATTATACAATTTATGAAAAAGAAAAAATTTTATTAAGCAGTAAAAATTTATTTTCATCTGAAACAATACATCATAATGGAAGTTTCACTACCGTAGATGAAGTGCATATACAATACAGGAACAATTATAATAAGGGGTTTCAATTGTCTGTTTTATAAAAAGTTTAGTGATCGGAACACCTGGATTTTATGAAAGGAAAACATTAGAAATGAGGAAAAAATTATTACAGTTTCTTATAGCAGTTTTTTTATTAGTTTTTATAAGGTATGTAGGTTTTTTCATGTTTGGAATTTTACCTCTATCATTTAATTTGTTAACGTTAAAAACGGAGTATAATATAAATCATAAAAAGTTAAAGCTTTCAGAAAGTTATAGTATAACAGACTGTGGTTTTAAAAATTACACAGTACTACACGGCCTAGAATATCCATATTTTTTCAATGAAAGAGATTATCTTAACAATGACTATGGATTAGTGACAAAACTTGTCAAAAATGAAAACAGTTGGATAGGTTTCATCCGTGATGAAAGTAAGGAGGAAATAAAGTATTATACGGCTGGTTTCTCTGAGGAAGATGAAGGTTTTTTCAGGGCATCAGAAAAAAAGATTAGAGAAACACATGGATATTTTATAATAAATGAAAAAGAAGCTACTTTTGGTCTATCTGAAGAAGAATTAAAAAAAAGAATAAAGAATAAAATAGAGTTTAAAGCTCCTGGTTATTATGTAGTAAAATATGGGACAACTAAATGTAATTCTGTTATTGAATAAAAAAAATTTTTGTATTCATTTTAAATTCATAAAACTATTTTATAATGTGTTCAAGTTAAGAGAGAGAACAATAAAAATAAAATAGAGAAGGAGATAAAATAAAATGAAAAACAGAATTTTAAAACTTACAGTATTGGGAATAGGAGTACTTGGGATACTTGGAATAGCTTATGGAGCGAGTAAAACAAGAAGCTTAAATGGAAATGAATATATTTCAGAATATTCATTGGAGAGTAGAGCAAATACTTCAGATAATGTGCAACTGATAAGTGTGGAAAAGGCAAAATCTATAGCATTGGCACAAGTTCCAGGAGCAGATGAAAGTCACCTTGGAAAAATAGATTTAGACAGGGAACACGGAAGAATGGAATATGAAATAGAAATTTTTTATAACAATTCAAAATATGAATATGACATAGATGCAGTAACTGGAGAGATTGTGGGCTTAAAAGTAAAAAAATATAACAACTGGAATTAAGTAGAATAGAAAAAAAAGAAATTATTAAAAAAATTGACATAGATAAAATAATTAAAAAATAGGAGGAATTAAAAATGAAAAGAAAAATATTAAGTATGTTATTATTAGGAATTATGGTTTTAGGAGTATCAGGGACAGCAAATGCAGGGAAAAAGAATAAATATTATGGTACAGGAGTTTCATCAAAGAATAACAGTTATATAGGAGTAAACAAGGCGATAGCAATAGCACTGAAAAAAGTTCCGGGAGCAAACCAGTCTCATGTATATGATGTTCATCTTGACAGGGAAAATGGAAGAATGGTATACGAAGGGGAAATCTACTACAATGGTTGGGAATACGAGTTTGACATAGATGCAGTGACAGGAGAAATTGTAAAATGGAAATCAGAGAGGGACTAGCCCATTTTATAGATAATAAATAGATATATATTTAAAGGTTATCTCAAAAAAATAAAATAATATAAAAAAGGATGCCTTAAAAAGAAAATTTAAAAGTAATATGAAAACTATATTTTTGAATTATTTAAAATTTTACAATGTAAAACAGGAAATGAATTTAGGAAAAATCATCTGTTTGTGCCTTTAGGCGAGTTTATGATTTTTTCTTAATGAATGACTGTTTTATATGAGTAAAGTTTTAGTAGATGAAAAAATATAGTTTTTATTATTATATTTTTACTATTTTGAGACAGCAACTTTCATATTTTTAAATTTTGGGCTAGTTACCTTTATATTTTTAATATTTTATGATATATTTATGTATCTGACTAAAGCGAAAGGGAAATTAATATGAAAATTTTACTTGTGGAAGATGAAATAGATTTGAACAACATTGTCACGAAATATCTTAAAAAGAATGGATACAGTGTAGACAGTGTTTTTGATGGAGAAGAGGCACTTGATTATTTGGAATATGGGGAATATGACCTTGTTATTCTAGATGTTATGATGCCCAAAGTAAATGGTTTTGAAGTTATAAAGGAGCTGAGAAATAAAGGAAATCATACATTGGTTTTAATGCTAACAGCAAGGGACAGTGCAGATGATAAGGTGAAGGGGCTTGACCTGGGGGCTGATGATTATCTTGTGAAACCTTTTGATTTTAACGAGCTTTCGGCGAGGATAAGAGCTGTAGTAAGAAGAAAATATGGAAACAGTTCAAATAAGCTTATAATAGGAGATTTAATTTTAGACACATCAGAAAAATCAGTGACAAGGGCAGGAAAAAAGATTGATTTGACAGGGAAGGAATACGAAGTTCTGGAATATCTTGTACAAAGTAAAAACAGGATACTTAGCAGGGATCAGATAAAGGAGCATGTCTGGGACTATGATTATGAAGGAGATTCAAATATAATAGATGTACTTATAAAAAATATTAGAAAAAAAATAGATGTGGAAAATGGGAAACAGATAATTTATACAAAGAGAGGACTTGGGTACGTTGTAAAGGAAGAAGATTAATAAAAAGTTGAAATCGTGGTTTTAGAATAATAAAATATGTCTATATTGTAAAGAATGAGTTTACAGTTTATAAGAAATACTTCATATGGAAGGAATGGTTGGGAATATTGAAAAGAAAAATAAATGAGATATGGGAGGATTTCCCCATAACTGTAAAGATTACCCTCTGGTATACGGTTTTTGTAGTGGTATTAATATTTATCCTTCTGACTTCATCTTTTGCAATTGCAGATAAAATGACAGGTGATGTGAATCAGAGGGAGCTGACAGGAGTTGTAAATGAAATGGCATCAGATATGGTTTCTGATTCTGATGAATTTGATGATTTCGATGACGGAATTTATTTTGTCAGATATAATAACCAGGGAATAGAAACAGACGGAATGTCTCCAAAGGGGTTTGACCTGACACTTAAACAGTCTGAAAATACAGTAAGTATCTATAAAAAAAATGGGGAAAAATTTTACTATTATGATAAAAAAATTGATGGAAGTGACGGAGAATGGGTAAGAGGAATTGTACCTGTAAATAAGCTCTCAGAAGAAGTAAACAGGATGCTTCTCACAATACTGATTTTAAGTCCACTGCTTCTAATTATTATAATTTATGGCGGGTATAAGATTATAAAAAAGGCATTGAGGCCTGTGGCAAAAATATCTGATACAGCAACGGAAATACAGAAAAATGGAGACTTTTCAAAAAGAATTGAAATAGATGACGGGCAGGATGAAATACATAAAATGGCAAATGCCTTCAATGAAATGCTTAATTCGCTGGAAAATTTTTATCTGCGTGAAAAACAGTTCAGTTCAGACGTTTCCCATGAGCTTAGAACCCCTGTAAGTGTAATACTGACAGAGAGCCAGTATTCCCTTGATTATGCAGATACTATGGAAGAGGCGAAGGATTCATTTTCTGTTATTCAGAGGCAGGCAAAAAGAATGTCTGAACTAATAAATCAGATTATGGAACTTTCAAAAATTGAAAAGCAGATAGGTACTCCGTCTGATAAAATAAATCTTTCAGAAACGGTTGAGAAAATACTGGGAGATTATAAAAATCTTTTTGTTGAAAAAAATATAGAAATGACAAAGGAAATTGAAGAAAATATTTCTATAACGGGAGATAAGATAATGATAGAAAGGCTGTTTGACAATCTTTTAAATAATGCCATGAAATTTACGAAGGATAAAATAAATGTCAGACTGTATTCTGAAGATGAAAAATGTGTGCTGGAAGTGGAAGATAATGGTATCGGAATTTCTGAACAGGATAAGGAGCTTATCTGGAAGAGATTTTATCAGGTAAATGATTCGAGAAATAAAAAAATAAATAAAGGTTTTGGACTTGGTCTTTTCCTTGTTTCAAAAATAATTGAACAGCATGGCGGGACTATTGATGTTGAGAGCATCCTGAATGAAGGGACAAAGTTTATTGCAAAGTTCAAAAGGGATTAAACTAATCTTGCTAAAATAATGGGTGTATGCTAAAATAAAGGTAAACTGGAGAAGACTGTAAAGTCGGATTTATACATAGAGATAATGAAAAATATTGATAATAGTGAGTATAGAATGTAAATATTGGAAAGGAAATGAAAATGAAAATAGTATTATATGGGAATCCTACTTTGAGGGTAAAATCAGCAGAAGTTGACAAAGTAGATGACGACCTGAGAAAAACTCTGGATGAAATGGTTGAGCTGATGAGAAGTGCAAATGGAGTTGGATTGGCTGCAAATCAGGTAGATATACCGAAAAGATTTTTTGTTCTTGAAGTGGAAGGAAATGTAAAGAAGGTAGTTAATCCTGAAATAATTGAATCAGGAGAAGAAATGGTAGAATTTGAAGAAGGATGCCTAAGTATTCCCGGAGTTTACAAGAAGGTTACAAGACCTGAGAAAATAAAGGTAAAATATCTTGATGAAAACGGTGAAGAAAAAATAGAAGAACTTACTGAAATGTGGTCAAGAGCATTCCAGCATGAACTGGATCATCTGGATGGGATACTGTTTACAGACAGAATTTCCGTACTGAATAAGCGTCTGGTGGCAAAAAAACTGGAAATCTTGAAAAAAGATTACAATAAAGGGAAAATATATAGGGAAGACATCTAGACTTTTTAGAATTTCGGGGTAAAATCTTATGTAGAGGTAAAATATTCAGATAGGAGGAAGTTTTTGTGAAAACGATATTTATGGGGACTCCCGAATTTGCAATACCAAGTCTGGAGACAGTATATAAAAATACAGATTTAAAGCTGATTTTTACAAAGGAGGACAAACGGAATGCGAGGGGAAATAAAATAATATATTCTCCTGTTAAGCAGTTTGGCCTGGACAATGATATAGAGATAATACAGCCAAAGAAAATGAAGGATGAGGAAGTTATAAGCAAAATAAAGGAAATAAATCCTGATTTAATAGTTGTAGTTGCATATGGTAAAATAATTCCTAGGGAAATAATAGATATCCCAAAATACGGAATTATAAATGTGCATTCTTCCCTGCTTCCAAAGTACAGAGGAGCTTCACCTATACATTCTGCCATTTTAAACGGTGATACGGAAACAGGTGTGAGCATAATGTACATCGAAGAGGAACTTGATGCGGGAGATGTAATATTAAAGGAATATTGTGAAATAAGTGAAGAAGATACATTGGGAACTCTGCATGACAGACTGAAGGAGCTGGGGGCTATTGGACTTGGAAAAGCTCTTAAGCTTATTGAGGAGGAAAAAGTTCAGGCTGAAAAGCAGGATGAAACAAAGGTTTCTTTTGTAAAGCCAATAACAAAGGAACAGACGAAAATAAACTGGAATGATGCAAAAGAAGTTATATACAATCAGATAAGAGGTTTAAATCCTTTCCCTGGTGCACATACCTTCACTGAAACAGGAGAAAATGTAAAAATATACAAAAGTGAAAAAATAGACAAGGAATACGAAGGAGAAAACGGAACCATAGTTGAAATAATTAACAAAAAAGGTCCTGTAGTAAAAACTTCAAATGGAGGAATAATACTGCTGGAGGTAAAATTTGAAGGGAAAAAACTTCAAAGTGGAACAGATATAATAAATGGAAGAAAACTGACAGTTGGGAATAAATTTAAAAACTAGATTGAGCTACTGGAAATACTTTAAAAAATTATAGTTTTCAAAAAAATGGAAAGTGCTGTTCAAATTAAACAGTTAAATATTTTTAGGAGGAATTATGAAATTAAAGAAAATGGAAATATCAGATAGAGTAGTCCAACGGCTTACAGAATATTTGTCAATTTTAAAGGAAGTTCGTAAATATGAAGATGGAATAAATTCCATAGAACTTTCTAAAATAATGGATACTACTTCAGCACAGGTTAGAAAAGATTTGTCTACATTTGGAGAATTTGGAGTCAGAGGAAAAGGATACGACATAGATAAACTTATAGAGATAATTGAGGATATATTGGGAATAAACAAAGTAAATGACCTGATAGTTGTAGGATATGGGAAAATGGGGGAAATGATAACATCAAACAGCAAGGTTATGGGAAAAGGATTTAGAATAGTCGGTGTATTTGACAATGATCCTCAGAAAATAGATCAGGAAATTTCTGGAAATCTAAAAATACAGAATGTTGATGAAGTTGAAGATTTTATAAAAAATTCATCAAACAAAGTAGAGACTGCAATTCTTTCGGTTGTGAAGGGACAGGCTCAGACAGCGGCTGAAAAACTTGTAAAAAATGGGATTAAAGCTATACTAAATATGACAACTTATAAACTGGAACTGCCAAAAAATGTAGTGGTAGTAAATATGGATATTTCTGCTAAACTTCAGGAACTGAATTTCTGGCGTATAAATCTTGAAGAAAATGGAGAGGAGCAGTAAATGGTAAAAATAGACGGGAAGGCTTTCTCGCAGGTAATTCTTGAAAAGATAAGGGAAGAACATAATCAATTAAAAGAAAAGTACGGGAAACAGGCAGGACTTGCAGTAGTGATAGTTGGGAATAATCCTGCTTCACAGGTGTATGTGAGAAATAAAATGAAAGCTTGTGAAAATGTAGGATTTTATTCTGAAAACATTGAGCTTGATGAAAATATAAGCGAAAAGGAACTTCTGCAGGAAATTGACAAACTGAATAAAAATGACAGGATAAATGGAATACTGGTACAGCTGCCTTTACCTTCACATATAAATGAACTGAAAATAATTGACAGTATTTCTCCTGAAAAGGATGTGGATGGCTTCCATGTGGCAAACATTGGGAAAATGGTAATTGGAGATGAAACAGGATTTATTTCCTGCACTCCTTACGGAATAATGCAGCTGCTGGAAGAATATAAAATAGAAATTGCTGGGAAAGATGCAGTTATAATAGGAAGAAGCAATATTGTCGGGAAACCTATGGCACTCATGCTTATACAGAAAGGTGCCACTGTACAGGTGTGCAACTCACGTACAAAGGATTTAAGAAAAAAACTTAATGATGCTGACATTATAATAGTTGCAGCTGGAGTACCGAAGCTTCTGAAAAAAGAAGATGTGAAAGAAGGGGCTGTAGTCATAGATGTAGGAATAAACAGGGTTGATGGAAAAATCTGCGGTGATGTGGATTATGAGGAAGTGGCAGAAAAAACTTCCTATATAACTCCGGTTCCAGGCGGTGTAGGGCCTATGACAATAGCAAGTCTCATAAAAAATACTTTTAAATCTTACAAAAATAGTTTAAAATACTAAAAGAATAAAATAATAAAAAAATATGAAGATAAAATATAAATAATATGATAAAATAGAAGTAGTTTTTAATTATTTATAAAAACGGGATTTAAAATACGAATAATTGAAATAAGTCGAAATTAGGAGGAAATTTTTAAATGAGGGATAAAATAAAATTTATTAAAGAGCTTGCTGAAAGTATGAATGCAAATAAGATTGACACAGTAAAGTATGAAGAAAATGATTTTGAAATTCAGATAACAAAAAAAGAAAAAGAAAGAAAAGTATTTTCTTATGGTGGAGTACCTACAGCTGTAGCGGCAGAACAGCCTGCAGTAACAGTGGGAGCTGTAGAATCTGAAACTCCTGTACAGGAAACAGCACAGGTTGAAGAAATTTCAGGGACAAAAATAACTTCTCCAATGGTTGGAACATATTACAGTGCACCGTCGCCAACATCAGCTCCTTTCATTAAAGAGGGAGACAGTGTAAGTGAAGGACAGACATTGTGTATCGTAGAAGCAATGAAACTTATGAACGAAGTAAAATCATCAGTTTCTGGAAAAGTAAAGAAAATACTTGTAAAAGACGGGGAAGCAATAAAGAAAGGACAGGACCTTATTATAATAGAATAGGAATTATAATAGACTGAATTTTGTGACATATTAAAATATTACATTAAAATGTCATAACTTCAGTAAAGTTCTAAAGGAAGGTGTAATAAAAATTGGAAGGACAGAGGATTTGGATAAAGGTAATATTGCTGGTTGCAGTGTTATTTTTATCGGCATTTTTTTCAGCGGCGGTGACAGCATTATCTTCGCTGAGAAGAATACACGTGGGAGGAGAGAATAATAAGAAAGATTCAAAGGAGGAACAGCTGCTCAGACTTTGGCTGAAAAATCCGAATGAACTTTTGACTACTCTTCTATTCGGGAAAACGGTAGCATATATATTTCTAATAGGAATGTCCATACTGCTGTTTAAAGATTACTATAAAATTTTTGAATTGTCAGTAGGCTTTGCGGCTTATGACATTATAGTTTTTGTAATTATGAGTATTTTTGTACTTATTTTTGTTGAAATGATACCTATAATTTATGCAAAGAGCAATGTCTATAAAATTTCAAAAGCTATTATAGTTCCACTTGATACGGCGAGAATTATACTACGGCCATTTATATTAATTTTTATACAAATATCAAAATTTATCCTTGGATTATTTAAGGTAAAACTCGAAGAAAGAATATTTGAAATGACGGAAGAGGATATAAAAACTTTTGTCAAGGCGGGAACAGAGGAAGGAATAATCGAAGAGGAAGAGGAAGAAATGATTCACAGCATATTTGAATTTTCAGATACTACTGTGAAGGAAATATTAACACCTAGGACAAGTGTTTTTGCACTGGATTCTGAAAAGACACTGGGAGAAGTGTGGGATGAAATAGTTGAGCAGGGATTTTCAAGAATTCCTGTATATAATGAAAATATAGATAAAATAGAAGGAATCGTACATATAAAAGATTTGCTGAAGTATAATAAGGAACAGAATTCTTCGCTGAAAATGAAGGAACTTATGAAGGAAGCATATTATGTTCCGGCAACTAAGACTTTGACTGAACTTCTGGAAGAATTTAAAAGAAAACAGTCCCATATGGCAATAATAATAGATGAATATGGGGGAACGCTTGGTATTGTAACAATTGAAGACTTGCTGGAAGAAATTGTTGGAGAAATAAGGGATGAATTTGACCAGGAGGAAGAAAGTATACAGCAGATCAGGGAAAAAATATACGACATAAAAGGTGATACTCTTATAGAAGAAATAAATGATGAACTGGAAATAAATATGCCAGTTTCAGAAGAATACGACACAGTTGCAGGATATGTCCAGGATGAGCTGGGAAAAGTTGCAGAGACAGGAAACCAGGTTAAAGCTGACGGGTATATTTTGAAGGTAATGGAAGTTGATAATAAGAGAATAGAGAAAATCAGAATAATCATTACTGAAAACAGTGGTGAGGAGAGTGTTAATGACAGAGAAGACAAGGCCTAGGGTGAGAGTTGCAGGGATACTTATAGAAGATGACAGGATACTCTTAATAGAGCATACAAAAAATGATAAGAAATACTGGCTTGTGCCAGGTGGGGGAGTAGACTGGGGAGAAAGTGCGGCAGAAGCTCTTACTAGAGAATTTAAGGAAGAAACTAATCTGGATATAGAAGTGGAAAAATTTCTGTTTATTTCAGAAACTATAGCACCTGATAAACAGAAACATGTTATAAATTTATATTTTAAGATAAAAAAGGCAGAAAATTCCTCAAATGAAATGAAACTGGGAGATGAGGATATGCTTACTGATTTGAGGTTTGTTCCAAAGGATGAAATACAGAATATAAAATTATACCCAAATATAAAAGAAAAACTGATAAAACTGCTGAATAAGGAAACTATAGAACCTTATTTAGGTCTGTTATGGGATAAATAGGAGGATAAAATGACAAATGAAGAAATAAAAAAGGTGGAAGGATTGATGAGATCCATTAAAGATTTTCCTGCACCTGGAATTATATTTAGAGATATTACTACTATTCTGAAGGATAAGGAAGGACTTCAGATTATAATTAAGGATTTTACAGAAAGATATAAGGATAAAGGAATAGACTATGTTATGGGAGCAGACGCCAGAGGATTTATCTTTGGAGCCGCTATTGCATATAATATAGGTGCCGGATTTGTTCCTGCAAGAAAGCCTGGGAAATTGCCTGCTGAAACTGAAAAAGTGGAATATGAACTGGAATATGGGAAAAATAGTATAGAAGTACATAAAGATGCTTTTGAAAAAGGTTCAAAAGTACTGATAGTAGATGATCTGCTTGCAACAGGTGGAACTGCAAAAGCTATGGTTGAATTGACAAATAAGCTGGGAGCTGAAGTTTACGAACTGGCTTTCCTTATAGAACTTGAAGATTTAAAGGGAAGAGAAGTTTTAAAAGGATATGATGTTTATTCACAGTTGAAATATTAATTTTATAATAGAGGCGTGAGCCTCTTTTATTTTTGGAATATTTTTATATTTTTTATAAAATATAAAAAATTAATCAAAATATTCTTCTTAAAGATAGATTTTTTTCTGAATGTATAGTAAAATAAATAAAAAGAATTTTATCAGACAGTTTTAAAAAATATTTTGATACAGTAAATAAACTTTAAATATAAATATTTTTTAAAGGAATTCAAAACAGTATACACTGAAACTGCTTTCTCAGAAACAAATACTGATGAAGGCCGGTATGGAGGGAAATACAATGAAAACTAAAGAAGGAAAGATGGAAGAAAAGAACATAACCCAAAAAAATATGCCAACAGAAAATGCTGATGTGGAAAAAAAGCAGAAAAAGCCTGAAATAATAAATAAGACAGGTGAAGAACTTTTAAGCCAGTTAATGAAAAGAATAGAAGAAAATCATCTGGAAGTGGATGCTGAAAAGATAAAGGAAGCTTTTACCCTGGCAAATGAATCCCATATAGGCCAAAAAAGGAGAAGTGGGGAAAACTACATTCTTCATCCTGTTGAAGTGGCAGAAATACTGGCAGACATGCGTATGGATACAGATACGCTTGTTGCGGGAATTTTACATGACGTTGTAGAAGATACATTGATAACATTGCCTGATATAGAATATACTTTTGGAAAAGATGTAAGTAAACTTGTGGATGGAGTTACAAAACTGAGAAATCTTCCTAGAACAGACAGCAAAAAAATAGAAAATATAAGAAAAATGGTTGTTGCAATGGCGGAAGACATAAGAGTCGTAATTATTAAACTTGCAGACAGACTTCATAATATGCGTACTTTAAAATATATGACACCTGAAAAGCAGCAGATAAAGTCCAAGGAAACAATAGAAGTTTATGCTCCCATTGCCCATAGAATAGGGATGGCAAAAATAAAATGGGAACTGGAAGATATAAGTTTCAGATATTTATATCCTGAAGATTATAAAGAAATAAGCGAACTTGTGAGTTCAAAAAGGAAAGAAAGGGAAGAATACACAGGAAAAGTTATAAAGAGAATAGAAGAGGAACTGAAGAAACATAATGTAAACGGAGAAGTAACAGGAAGACCGAAACATCTTTACAGTATATATAAAAAGATACATGAAAAGGGTAAAAAATTTACTGATTTATATGATCTTATAGCAATGCGTATAATTGTGGATAAGGAAGAGGAATGTTACAATATACTTGGAATAATTCACAACCTTTTTATTCCGGTTACGGGAAGGTTCAAGGATTATATTGCTGTACCGAAAACAAATGGATACCAGTCAATTCACACTACTGTCATCGGGCCTGATGAACAGAAGGTTGAAATTCAGATAAGAACTCATGAAATGCATAGAATTGCTGAAGATGGGGTTGCTGCCCACTGGAAATACAAGGAAAAGAAATCTAAAACAAAAAATGATAAATATTATGCGGCAGTAAAACATATAATAAAGGCAAATACTGAAAATCCTGAAAAATTTGCACAGAAGGTAACTGATAATGTGCTTAACCAGACAATATTTGTATTTACTCCAAAAGGGGATGTAATAGAACTTGCTAACGGTTCTACAGCTCTTGATTTTGCATTTCAGGTACATACACAGATTGGATATCGTACAATTGGGGCAAAAGTTAACGAGAGAATAGTACAGCTTGATCAGGTACTTGAAAATGCAGATAAAGTTGAAATAATGACTTCAAGAAATACTAAAGGACCTGGAAAAGACTGGATAAATATGGTTAATAACAACAGTTCCAAAGTAAAAATAAGAAAATGGTTTAAAGACAAGGAATTTGAGGAAAAAACAAAAGAAGGGGAACAGATTCTGGAAAGGGAATTTGAAAAACTTGGCCTGAAATTCAGGGATTTTGAAGAAGATGAAAGAGTTTTCCTTTATATGAAAAAATTTAATGTGGCAACTATAGATCTTTTATGTTATAAATTTGCAATTGGCGATCTTTCTCTTGACGGATTTATGAAAAAATTCGAAGTGAAGGAAGAGAAAGATATAACACAGGTTCTGGAAGAAGAAACAGAAAAAGGAAACAGAAAAAAACGTAAAAGTGAAGGCGGAGTAAAAATTTCAGGAACAGAAAATACAATGTACCGTTTTGCAAAATGCTGTAGCCCTCTGCCTGGAGATGATATAAAGGGATATGTAACTAGAGGTCGTGGAATTGCAATTCATAGAGCAGACTGTGACAATTTGAAACAGCTTATGGAACATGATCCTGACAGGGAAGTAGAAGTTTTCTGGGATGAGGAAGCGGTTAATTCAAGCAATACAAAATATCAGTATAATTTCAGCCTGAAAACAATTGACAGAAATGGTTTGCTTCTGGATATTATAAGAATTCTTAACGAATATAAGATGGAACTTGTCAATGTAAACACAAACTACATTAAGGAAAATGGAAATGTCTATGGACTCCTTCATTTTGGAATAATGATTAAGAAAAGGGAAGATTTTGACAGACTCGCAAATAATCTAAATTCAATGAGGGATGTAATTGAAGTAATAAAAAAATAGAAAGGAGATGAAGCTATTTCAAATTTAAATAAAATATATAAAAATATTTATTCATACTATAAAATTTTATTCATTCAAAACAGGAGTTCTACAAGAAAAAATTATAAACTCACCAGGTGGTTCAGACAATAATTTTTTCTATGTATCACCTTCCTGTTTTGAATTATAAAATTTTGAATGAATTCATAAATATTTTTTATATTATTTTATTTTGAAATAGCTTCAATACAATAAAGAAGATGTGTAATAAAAATATAGAAATGACGGAAAATCCTGTAAAATATAGGATTGAAGTAAAGGATGGAAATGCAAGGGCAGGAGAAATAGAAACGCCTCATGGGAAAATAAAAACTCCTGTATTTATGCCGGTGGGGACACAGGCGACAGTAAAAGCCATGACAAGGGAAGAACTTGAAGAAATAAATTCTCAAATTATTTTAGGGAATACTTATCACCTTTACTTAAGACCAGGTGATGAATTAGTAAATGATTTTGGGGGACTTCATAAATTTATGAACTGGGAAAGACCTATACTTACTGACAGTGGAGGATTTCAGGTATTTAGTCTTGGAGATTTGAGAAAAATAAAGGAAGAAGGGGTGTATTTCAGATCGCATCTTGACGGTTCAAAACATTTTCTGTCTCCGGAAAAATCTATTGAAATACAGAATAACCTTGGAAGTGACATAATGATGGTGCTGGATGAGTGCCCACCAGGATTATCCACTAGAGAATATTTACTTCCGTCAATTGAAAGAACAACAAGATGGGCAAAAAGATGTATTGAGGCGAATAGAAACAAGGATAGACAAGGACTTTTTGCAATTGTGCAAGGTGGAATTTATGAGGATTTAAGAGATAAAAGCATGAATGAGCTTGTGGAAATGGATGAAGGATTTGCCGGGTATGCCGTTGGAGGACTTGCAGTAGGAGAACCTAGGGAAGATATGTATAGAATACTTGAATATATCACTCCAAAGCTGCCTGAAAACAAGCCTAGATACCTTATGGGAGTTGGAGAGCCACTTGATATGCTTGAAGCAGTGGAAGACGGAATAGATATGATGGACTGTGTACAGCCTACAAGAATAGGAAGACATGGAACTGTATTTACTAAATATGGAAGACTTGTAATAAAAAATGCTTCATATTCAAGGGATGACAGACCTTTAGATGAATGTGACTGTTATGTATGTAAAAACTATACGAGAGCATATATAAGACATCTATTCAAAGCTGAGGAAATACTGGGTCAGAGATTGGCAACATACCATAATCTGCATTTTTTACTGAAACTTATGAATGATGCAAGGCAGGCTATAATTGAACAGAGATTTAAGGAATTTAAAGAGGAATTTGAGAAAAATTACAATATGGGAAAAGAAAGTGAATGGATAAAACCAAAGTCTATTTAAGTCTATATAATAAGATTGGAAACATTTACTTACGATTATAAAATATCCTGTCAGGAGGAAAAATGCGTATTTTAGTAGTGGAAGATGAAAAAAAAATAAATGATGTAATAGTGAAAACACTGAAAAAGGAAAAATACGGAGTGGATAGCTGTTTTGATGGTGAAGAAGCTCTGGATTATATATTTTCAGTTGAGTATGACATTATTCTTCTTGATATAATGTTACCTAAAAAAGATGGTTTTGAAGTGCTGAAATCCATGAGGAAAAAGGGAATAAAGACTCCAGTACTTTTTCTGACTGCAAGGGATCAGATTGAAGACAGGGTAAGAGGACTGGATTTTGGTGCAGATGACTATCTTGTAAAACCTTTTGCCTTTGAAGAACTTCTCGCACGTATAAGGGTTGTTCTGAGGAAAAATTCAGGATCAGGAGAAGACAGTGGAAACGTCCTGAAAATAGCTAATCTCACAGTAGACTGCAATAAACATGAAGTATTTAGGGATGATGTATCCATAAAACTTTCAGCAAAGGAATTTTCAATACTGGAATATATGATGAGAAATAAAGGAAGAGTAGTTTCAAAGGAAAAAATAGAAGAACATGTCTGGGATTTTGATTATGAAGGTGGAAGCAACATAGTGGAAGTGTATATAAAGTTTTTGAGAAAGAAAGTGGATAACGATTTTTCTCCGAAATTAATTCATACAATAAGAAGAGTAGGATATATTTTAAAGGTGGAAAATGAATAAAATATATGAAAATCAGAATGAGCATAACTTAAAAAATGAAACTGAAAAAATTGAAATATCAGAAAAAAATAAAAAATTAGGAGAAATCAGGAAAGCAGAAATGTATCCGGAAACACTCTCAATAAAGCTTAGAATAACTTTCTGGTATACAGGACTTATAATTGGGATTGCAGTTTTATTTTTTGGAACAATGTTCTATATAAATGACTATGTAGTTAGAAATTCTGTTAATAACAGATTGAAAAAGACAGTTGAAAGAACTGTTGCAAATATGGAATTTATAGATGGTCAGATTATACTTGATAATAATCTGGAAGCCACAGTCAATGAAATTTTTATTTCCATATATGACTCAGACAAGGAATTTATTTACGGTGATTCCCATCTGGATTTTGAGTTTGCAGATGCCTTTTCAAATGGAAAGTCAGTAGTAAGAACCGTTCAGTATGAAAGTTCAAAATGGTATGTCTATGAAATTAAAAAAGTAATAGAAGACTACGGAGTTATTTATGTAAGAGGGATAACTCCGGCATCAGGGATTGAAAAAAATCTGGAATCCATTATGAATATTTTTTTTGTAGTATTTCCATTTTTACTTGTAGTTTCTGCTTTAGGAGGATATCTTATAACAAAGAAGGCCTTTGAGCCAATAGAAAAAATAAGGGAAACTGCTGAAAAAATTAACGAAGGAAATGATCTGACAAAAAGAATTGATATAGGAAAAGGGAAGGATGAAATCTCTGTTCTGGCACATACATTTGACAAAATGTTTGACAGGCTGCAGAGTTCCTTTGACAGGGAAACCCAGTTCACTTCAGATGTATCGCATGAATTGAGGACGCCAATATCTGTTATAAGTTCACAAAGTCAGTATGGCCTTAAATACGTTGAAATAAATGATGAAACAAGGGAAATATTTGAAAATATACTGGATGAGTCAAAAAAAATGACAAATCTTATTTCAAAACTGCTGATGCTTTCAAGAATGGATAAAGGAAGCCAGAAACTGACTATTGAAAATACTGATTTGAATGAAGTTGTTGAAATTGTTGTAGAAATGAAGATGGAAAAGGCAGAGGAAAAAAATATAACAATAGAAAGCAATATTAAAGAAAATTTATATGCTGATGTTGATAAATCAATGATAACACGGGTTTTCATAAACCTTATAGATAATGCAATAACTTATGGAAAAGAAAATGGGAAAATATTGATAAAAGTTTTTCAGAATAAGGACAGGATTGTTTGTAAAGTTGAAGATGACGGTATTGGAATAGCAAAGGAACATATGGGAAAAATATGGAACCGTTTTTATCAGGTTGATTCATCGCGTTCGGGGGATAATTCAGGTCTTGGACTTTCACTTGTAAAATGGATAATAGATGCCCATAAAGGTACGATAAATGTGGAAAGTGAGCTGGGAAAAGGAACTGTTTTTACATTTGAGTTTCCGTTAAAGAGTGAAAATTCTAATAACTAAAAAAAAGGAAATTATATAAACAGGAGAAAAATAAATGAAAAATAAAGCTTTAATAATATTAGGAATACTATTTTTAACATTTGGAGCACATGCTGAAAAAAGTAGTAAAATTTCTGTCAGAGTGAATAACTACAATGCAAAGATTACAAGTGAAGAAGCAAAAAATCTTGCGCTTAATCATTCCAGAGTATCGAAAACTTCGGCAAAAATTACAAAACTTATACTTGGAAAAGAAAATAAAAAACTTGTATATGAAGTTGAGTTTACTACGCTAAATAAAAAATATAGATACGGAATAGATGCAAATACAGGACAAATATTGAATTATAGCCAAAAGAACAGGGATTATGCACTATCAGAAAATACAGCTGCTTCCAGATCGGAAATACCTGTTGCTCCAGCTCCTATAGCAGAAACTGGAAAACAGAGAAAAATTCAGGAAAAAGAAAATTCGAAGGATAACTTTGGAGCAAATTTAGGATTCTCTAACAGGGAAGCTGCTATATCTAATCCTGTTATGAATAGTAAAAAAGTAAATAACAGAAATTATACCAAAGTTAATTTAATTTCAGAGGAAGAAGCAAAAGGAATAATACTTCATAATATTTCAGGTGCAACAGATTCAGATATAACAAGACTTGTAATAAAATATGAGAATAACAGGTTTATCTATTCAGGAAAGGTAAATTATGGAGGAAATGAATATGTCATCAAGCTGGATGGAGTAACTGGAAGTATAATAAAATAAACAATAGGGGAATGATAGGGAAATATATACTGATCCAAAAAAGTTTGACAAATTAATTTAACCAACCAATAAGGATTAATTTCTGTAAAAAGCAGGAATTAATCCTTTTAATTTTCACTTTATTCTTCTATTATTTATAATTTTCTATTTCTTCTTTCAGTTATTCTAATATTTTACAAATAAAAATCAAAGGAAAAACCTTGAAGTATATGATAATATTCAAAGAAATAAATTAATAACTGATTATAGAATGATAATAAATAATTTTATTAAGATATAAATATTTCAAAAATAACACTTGAAAATAGAAAAAAATACAGCAAATAATAAAAAAGTTTCAATTTGAAATCTCATAACCAATTTCAGTTTAAATAAAATAACATATAGTCTTACAAATAATGAAAGGAAGTGCAAAAAGTATGAAAAAAGTAGCAGTAATTCTTCTTATGCTCGCTTTTGTAATATCTTGCGGCAATAAGAAAAATGTAACTGAAAATAGCAAAAATTCTGGGGCAGTGGCAACAGTTAAACAGGAAAAACCGCAAAATCCACAAGGGCCTACAGTTTCTATGAATCAGGCTGATTTTAAGATAGAAAATAATTTTATTTACTATCAGGGAAATATTTTTACTGGAAAAGTTACGTTTGATAATAACATTAAAAATGGTTATATTCACGTAAGTAACGGAAAACTTGAAGGGGAATCAGAAATAAATTATAAATTAAGTGGATTAAAAAGAAAAGAAATTTACAAACAGGGGAAATTAATTAGTTTTTCTGTAACAGAAAATGGGATAACTACTGAAATTAATTTAACTGCTGATTCTGATTCGAATTCATTTATGTCAAAAAATACTCCGGCAACAGTAAATACGAAATATGGGAAAAGTTCATATTTTATAAATCTTGAAAATGCAACAGGAAAAATGGAACTAAATGGGAAATCTTATGATAATTTACATGCAGATGTAATGGAAGAAAATGTTCAGTCTGTCAGCTTAATTACTTCAGAAAATGGTGGAACTTATAGAATTACTTACACTTACGACATATCTCAGGGAAAAATAATAGAGAGAAAATATAAATTAGATTCTAAAAATGCTAAAAGTGAAGTATTATCTGAAATAAAGGAACTGGCAGATATTAATCTTAACTTCAGCAGTGGAATGGGAATGTTTGGAGAGCTGATTAATGCTTCAGGGACAACATCTCAAAACCCGGCTGTAACTGTACAGAATGGACAAAATGCAGCCAATACAGCTGGTGCTCCTGCGGGTCAGGATGATGATCTGGCAATTTTAGATAAAGTATATGATGAAGTAATGAATAAAAATAATACTGCAATATTAAATAATTTTTCTAAAGAAAAGATAGGATATATAAGAAATACATTGTTTGCGAAAAAGGGGTATAAATTTAAAAATCCTAAATATGCAAATTATTTTTCACAAAAAAGCTGGTATAGAGGTATATATGACAGTGACGAACTGTTGAATCCAGATGAAAAGAGATTTGTTCTTATATTGAAAGAAAGAGAGTGATTTCAATTAAAAAATAATTTTATTATATTTAGGAGGAAAAATGGATAATAACAAAAATATAAATGACAATATAGAAAACAATGTAAATAATATTGATAAAAATTTAGATAATAGTATAAATACTCATAATACAGAAAGTTTAATAAATGTGAAAGAAATAAAACTGCTATTCTGGTTAAGTGGGGTAATTTTTGGGGTGCTGGCATTTGCACTTGTGAAAATGTTCAGTATTTTAGGACAGATTAGTGGAGGAAATCTTGGAGGTTTATTAGGTGAAGCACAGGGGGCATATAATTCATTAAAATTAATAATAGCTGTCCTTATTATATTTATGGTTGCTAATATAGTAAATATTATTGCCATATTTAAAATAAGAAGCAAGGCGTTGCAGTCAAATCTTATGGAAAAGATGAAACTTCCTAATTATGCAAACCCTTTTAGACTGGCAATATGTCAATCTGCCATAATCATTTTAGCTATACTTGGGAAATTAGGAATTGCAGATATATTTGGAAACTTGATTATAATTCTATATCTTGCTGGAATTTTAGGGTGTGTTGTATTTTCTTTTATGACATTATTAAAAAATTATCCTATTATATTTAATAAATCAGGTAATACGGCTAGTACGGCTAATAATGTCCTTAATACAAATGATGTTAATAATTTTGTCAATGCAGACAATAACAGCATTGTAAATACTGAAAATAATGTTCAAGATAATATACAGGGAAATGAAAATGTTTCTGCAAATAATACTGATAATAATTCACAAAAAGGATTTTTAGATAATCTTATGGAGAAAGATAATCCTGAAAATAAACTTTTTCTGAAAATAATATTCTGGTTAAGTACTGCTATTTCAGTTATGCTTCTTTATGGGGGAATAAAAGCAAATAGCTTAAATTCAAGTGCTAAAGACCTTGCTAACAGTGCAGGCTCAGGAAGTTTGGAAAATCTGTTTAATTCAGGAGTGAAAACACTTGGGAATGGGATGGGATTTTTATCACAGGCAAAAACAATGCAAGGAATAATGAACCTAATTATGGTTGCTGTAATTGCCGTTTCTATACTAATTTATCTTAAAGCAAAAAAAGAAAATAATATACAAAAATTGAAAAACTTGAATTATTATTTTATCGGTGGATTAATAATTTTCGGGTTGCTGGAAATGTATTCGGTAAATGGAGTTATAAAGGCTCTTACATCAATTTCAGGAATGTTTGGAGCATTCGCAGGGGCAACACCAAATTTTGGACTGGTAAAAATTTCAGTAATTGGAACATTTATGGCGGCGTTAGGTTCAGCAGTAACCAATTATTTCTTTGTGTTTAAAGGAAAAAATATAGAAACTGGTGATATAAAATCAGAAATAAATACAGGAATAGAAAAAATAAATGCACTGGATCCTGAGAAAAAGAAAAAATATAAAAAAATTGGATTGATAGCAGCAGGACTAGTCGTAATCTATTATATATGTACAAGTTTTATATTCCTGAGAAATTTTGATATGAATAAATATTATACAGTTCAGATAGATGGAGTATCAGGAAAAGCAATAGCGACAGCAATTAACAATCCTAATTCACCATGGACAAAAAATATGGAGGCTGGAAAGAAATTAAGCAAAACAGATGAGTTTGCAGAAAATGGTCAGATTAATTTTATATTCTCCCAGTCTGAAGGATTAAAAAATGGAGATGTAGTAGATGTCACAGTAGAATATGACAAGGAAACAGCAAAAAGTATGAAAATCCGTCCTAAAAATACAAAATTTAAAGTAAAAGTTGAAGGACTTCCTGAATATGCATCAGATGCAAATCAGATAAAAAATTTGAAAAACTACATAACGAAAATAGCACAGAAGGAAATTGAAAAGGAACTGGAAAATAATAATTATAATTCATTTAATGTATCAAATATATATTATAAGAAAAATGAAGATGGAAATCTGGAGATAAGATACTTTATTCAAAAAACTTCAAATGGATATTTTGGAGGTTCAAGTTTTGAAGGGATTGGAATAGGTGGAATTGTTTTAGATAAAAACAAAAATATTGTTTCATATGAAAGATTAGCACCTAAAAACAGTTATAGCGGAGATCAGTATAATAACTTTGCCGAAGTGGAAGCAACAATGGCATCAGAAGGATTTACAATTTTAAATTAAGATTTTAATATAAGTAGATAAAACAAGGAATAATTCTGGAATATGAAAAGAATGCAGAAATTATTAATGTTCCATTTACAGGATATAACTGGCCAAATGAAGGAGCATCAAGAAGTGATACAGAAGAAGTAATCAAAGATAGATTTTATATTGAAGATATATATCCAATAGAAACAGATAATGTAAATAAAAAATAAATAACAGATAAAGAGCCACTGCCAGTACCCAGTAGCTCTTTTTCTATTTATACATTCTCTACAGTTGTAGGAGTGAATCCTACAGATTTTATTAAATCTGAAATAATTTTATCATCTACTTCTGAAGAAAATTCAATTTCTGCATTCTTATTATCAAGATTTACTTTTACATCTTCAGTTTCAGGAAGTCCGTATAAGGCATCTTCCACTTTTTTTGCACAGTGTGAACAGCTCATTCCCTCAATTCCAACAATTTTTTTCATACTAATCATCTCCTATATAGTTATATATACAAATGTATCACTAATTAGTGATATTGTCAAGAAAAAATATTGAATAGCAGTTCTATTTACAAATAATAGTATAAAATGTATAATAAATTAATATTTTAAAAAGAAGGTGGATAAAAAATGAATCATTATTTTTCAGAAAAGCCTGAAATAAAATCTGAAAAAAGAATAATAAAATATACAATACAGAATAAAAAATTTGAATTTATAACAGATAATGGAGTATTTTCAAAATCAAAGGTTGATTTTGGAACTGATTTGCTGCTAAATGAATTTTTAAAGAAAAATAGGAACTTGAAATCTGAAGGAATTAAAATTTTAGATATAGGCTGCGGTTACGGTGTTGTTTCTGTAATACTTAAATCCTTTTATCCTGAAGCTTCAGTAACTTTGTCCGATGTTAACGAGAGGGCACTTGAATTAAGTGAAGAAAATTTGAAGAAATATAATATAAATGGTTATGAGATAATAAAATCAAATGCATTTGAGAAAATTGAAGGGAAATTTGATATGATTTTGTCAAATCCCCCAATAAGGGCAGGAAAAGATACTATCTTTAAAATTTATACGGAAGCCTATGAACATTTAAATAAAGACGGGGAATTTTACTGTGTAATACAGACAAAACATGGAGCCAAGAGTACCCAGAAAAAATTAGTGGAAATTTTTGGAAACTGTGATACAGTTACAATTGACGGGGGATATAGAATTTTTCTTTCAAAAAAATAGAATTAATAAAAACAAATTTTAAACTTTAAAAATTCTGAAGATATTTTATTAGTGGAAAAAATAGAAAATCACAAAAATAAAAAATTAAATAGTAAAAAAATTTTATCATCAAATATTTGACAATCAAAATAAAATGTGGTATATTCTATTAGTAAACTTGAAACTATATATTGGAGGAATGGAACATGGCAAAAATTGGAATTTTTTACGGATCGACAACGGGAGTATGTGAAGACGTTGCGAATAAAATTGCAGAACAGCTAGGAGATGCTGATGTGTATAACATCGCAGGTAACGAAGACAAACTTGGAGATTACGATGTTTTAATTCTAGGTACTTCAACTTGGGGATTTGGAGAACTGCAAGCAGACTGGATAGATTCAGTAGATGCTTTAGGTAGCCTTGATTTAAATGGTAAAAAAGTTGCATACTTTGGAACTGGTGACCAATCAAGTTTCGGTGATACATTTATAGATGGTATTGCATTACTTAATGATGAAATTGAAAAAACAGGAGCAACAGTTGTAGGACATACAAGTACAGACGGTTATGATTTCAGTGAATCTAAAGCAGTAGTAGATTCAGAATTCTTAGGATTAGCTATTGACGAAGTTAATCAATCAGATTTGACTGATGAAAGGATAGAAGCATGGACGACGGAGTTAAAAAAAGTTTTATAAAATATAATTATGAACTTTTTGCACATCACCTGTATGAACTTGACAAAGGGTTAAGACATTTAGTATTACATACTGCACCTATTGAGGTTGTAGATGATATGATAAGAAAGCTAAAAAAGAATGATGTGCCATTTCATATTCAGGAATTGAGTTGTGGTAAAATTAATTTGTTTTTCGGTGAAAGAGAATGTGTGGAAACAATTAAAAAGTTTAAAAACAAAGCTCTTAACAAATATACACCGGAAGAAGATTTTATACTTGGAATTCTTTTGGGATATGATCCGTTGAAACAAACTAAGAGATATTTGAAATTCAAAAATGCATGTTTAGCTATTGAAAAGTACGAAAAAGATGAAATGAATATTTATTAAATAGAATGTAAGATATTTATTATAAATAAGTCTATTTTAAAGACGGGAAACATATAACAATGTGATTTTAGCTATATTATATATAACTAAAATAAATCAATTTTCACGAGTTGATTTTCTCTCCAAAAAGCAAATAAGTCGGCGTATCCACAGCGTCGGCTTTTTTGTATAATCTTTTTTTATAAAAAAAATAATTTAAAATTAAGCTAGAAATTTCACAATTTTTTTAGTATAATAGAAATATAAAAACAAAGAAGTCGTATTATAAATGAAAAAAATGAGATGGAAATATTTTTTCATAATCTAAAATCACGCACACGTACAAAGCAAGGAATAAATTTTAGTTTTATGGAAACGATTGATCAGTTTTTTGAGAATAAGGACTATGAAAATTTATTGTATTATTTTGATTATAAGATTTTTTTGTCTGATTATAATGATATTTATGAAGAATAAAATTTATAAAAGTAAAAGTTCAAATGAAAAATAAATTATATGCCTTACAATGCTTAGCTTTGAAAATGTTTTTAAAAATATATTGAAGGAGACTTGACTAAGTTGTAAATGTGAGGTATAATCATTTTAGATGGCAAAATATTACAATGATAACTGAATTATGGATGAAGAGTATAGGAGAGACTCTTATAGGGCACCGAAGGTACAAGTTGATAATTTGCAATTATTAATGAAATTCTCAGGTAAAAGGACTATACTTGGACAAACTCTGAAAAATTTGACAGGGAAATGCTCTAGGCATTTTCTTTTTAGTTTGTAGAGTCAAATGCATTTTCGATACATTTAAGGGAGGGTGAAGTGAAATTATTAACTAATAATCCTGCGTTTTTAAACTATGATAAGAAAAACATAGAAGTGGACTACAGGGAAACGGATTATCTGGGAATATTAAAAATAGCACGTGACTACGTACATGAAAATTACAGAATACTTACACATCCTCTTTATGGGAGTGTAAAACCTAACGAAACTATTTACAGATCTGTAGTTTTAGTTGAGGGAGATTCAACTGACACAGATTCGGTTGTTTTACTGGCTTCAGCTATAGAAACTTTTGAAAAGTTCAAAGGGAACAGAAGAACACCGGCATGGATAGACAGGGTCAAGGAAGATTTCAGCGTTATAGACTATGACTTGATAACAAATGCGATTGAAAGAATTGTAAAATAGTATACTAAAAAAATTAAGGAGGATAATATCATGGCAGAGCATTTTGACTTAATCATTATAGGGTCAGGGCCAGGAGGACTGGCAGCAGCTCTATATGCAGCAAGAGGAAGAATGAAGACATTAATTCTTGAAAAAGGGCAGAACGGAGGACAAGCGGCGATTACTCACCTGATAGAAAACTATCCAGGGTCAATCGAAGATCCAACAGGTCCTAAATTAACTCACAGAATGTTAGAACAGGCTAAAAACTTCGGAGCAGAAGTGAGAAAAGAAGAAGTAGTGGATGTAGACTTTACAGGAAAAGAAAAAATAGTTAAATGTAAAGATGCAGAATATACTGCAAAAGCTGTAGTTATCGCTACAGGAGCAACTCCAAGAAAATTGGATGCACCAGGAATCAGAGAACTTTCAGGAAAAGGAATTTCATACTGTGCAACATGTGATGCAGACTTCTTTAGAGATCTTGAAGTATATGTAGTAGGTGGAGGAAACAGTGCAGTTGAAGAAGCTATCTACCTTACTAAATTTGCAAGACAGGTTCACATTGTTCATATGTTAGATCATTTCCAATGTGAAAGCATCACTTTAGAAAAAGCTAAAGCGGTACCTAATCTTGACATCAGAACAAGAACTGTAGTTCAAGAAGTAAAAGGTGACGGAATACTTGAATCAATAGTATTTAAAAATCTTGATACAGATGAAGTATACGAAGTTGAAGCTGATGAAGAAGATGGAACAATGGGATTATTCGTATTCATAGGATATCAACCACAAACTGAACTATTCAAAGGAAAAGTTGATATAGATCAGTATGGTTACATTGTAGCTGGAGAAAGTACTGAAACAAGTGTACCAGGTGTATTCGTAGCAGGAGACTGCAGAGTTAAGGAAGTTCGTCAAGTTGTTACAGCTGCGGCAGATGGTGCAGTAGCGGCAATTATGGCTGAAAAATATATAAGTAAAGAATTTGAATAGTGATTTATAAAAATCATAATTAAATTGGTTAAATAATAATTTTATATATATTATTTAAAAAAGAAAATAGAAAGGTGTGAAGAAGATGTTAGAATTAACAAAAGACAACTTTGAAGCTGAAGTTTTACAAGCTGAAGGATATGTATTTGTAGATTTCTGGAGTCAAGGATGTGAACCTTGTAAGGCATTAATGCCAGAAGTTCATAAACTTGCTGAAAAATATGAAGGTAAAATGAAATTTGCCGCTCTGGATACTACATCAGCAAGACGTTTAGCTATTAAACAAAGAGTTTTAGGATTACCTACATTAGCTGTCTACAAAGATGGTGAAAAAATTGATGAAGTAACAAAAGATGATGCGACTATTGAAAACGTGGAAGCATTAATCAAAAAATATATCTAATAGTAAAGGAGGAGTCATTATGCGTCTTGAGTTAGGCAAGATTTTCATAAAGGACATTCAATTTGCTTCAGAATCTAAAATCGAAAATAACGTATTGTACGTTAATAAGGATGAATTAAGAAAGGCAATATGGGACGACGAAGCAATCGTATCAGTAGAGTTTGACATAGCAAAGCCAGGAGAGAGCGTTCGTATTACACCAGTAAAAGATGTAATCGAGCCTCGTGTAAAGGTTGAAGGAAGAGGAGGAATTTTCCCAGGAGTTTTATCAAAGGTTGACACTGTAGGAGAAGGAAAAACTATAGCTTTAAAAGGTATGGCAGTAGTAACTACAGGAAAAATCGTTGGGTTCCAGGAAGGTATCGTAGATATGACTGGGCCAGGTGCTGAGTACACACCTTTCTCAAAATTAAACAACTTGGTAATCATTGCTGAACCTGCTGAAGGAATCAAACAGCATGAGCATGAAAAAGCAGTACGTTACATTGGATTCAAAGCTGCTAAATATTTAGGAGAATTGGCAAGAAACTTACAGCCTGAAGAAACAAAAGTATACGAAACAAAACCATTACTTGAACAAATAGCACAATATCCTGATTTACCAAAAGTAGGATATGTATACATGCTACAAACTCAAGGATTATTACACGATAC
This sequence comes from Leptotrichia sp. oral taxon 215 str. W9775, assembly GCF_000469505.1. NCBI lineage: Bacteria > Fusobacteriati > Fusobacteriota > Fusobacteriia > Fusobacteriales > Leptotrichiaceae > Leptotrichia > Leptotrichia sp. oral taxon 215. Next base: position 32,705 of record NZ_KI272866.1, read on the forward strand.
TTATGTATACGGAGTAGATGCAAAACAAATAGTTCCTACAATTCTTTATCCAACAGAAATAATGGATGGAGCAATCGTAAGTGGAAACTGCGTGTCTGCATGTGATAAAAACCCTACTTATGTACACTTAAATAACGGTGTAATAGAAGAACTTTATGAAAAACATGGAAAGGAAATCAACTTCCTTGGTGTTATCATAACTAATGAAAACGTATACCTAGCTGATAAAGAAAGATCATCTAACTGGACAGCTAAGTTCACTAAGTATTTAGGACTTGATGCAGCTATCGTTTCTCAAGAAGGATTTGGAAACCCAGATACTGACTTGATAATGAACTGTAAGAAAATTGAAACTGAAGGTGTAAAAACTGTTATCGTTACTGATGAATATGCAGGACAAAACGGAGCGAGCCAAAGCTTGGCCGATGCAGATCCAAAAGCTAACGCAGTTGTAACTGGAGGAAACGCAAACCAATTAATCGTATTACCTAAATTAGACAAAATAATTGGACACATTGATGTAGTTAACGTAATTGCAGGAGGACACCACGATTCATTAAAAGAAGATGGAACAATCGAAGTTGAAATTCAAGCAATTACAGGTGCAACAAATGAAACAGGATTTGGATATTTAACAGCTAAGACTTACTAGAATTAAACAAACAGCCAAATAAAATTTAGAAAAATAATAAAATCAAAAGAAAAAATTTAAGTTAATTATCAAATGAAAAAGAAATTGGAGGAAAGATAATGAGTAGTTTAAAAAATAAAAAAGTTATCATTATCGGAGATAGAGACGGTATACCTGGTCTAGCTATCGAAGAATGTGTAAAAACTATAGAAGGAACAGAGATTGTATTTTCATCTACTGAATGCTTTGTCTGAACGGCTGCGGGTGCGATGGACTTAGAAAACCAAAAACGTGTTAAGGAAGCTGCCGAAAAATTCGGTAACGAAAACGTTGCGGTTCTATTAGGTGCGTCAGAAGCCGAAGCTGCTGGTCTAGCAGCTGAAACAGTAACTGTAGGAGATCCAACTTTTGCAGGGCCGTTGGCAGGAGTAGAATTACATCTTGCAGTTTACCACATAGTAGAAGAAGAAGTAAAATCACAAGTTGATCCAGCTGTTTACGAAGAACAAGTTGGAATGATGGAAATGGTATTGGATGTCGACGCAATTTCAGAAGAAATGAAAGACGTACGTGGTGAATAATCCAACAACACAATGAGGAGGTAAAAAATGTCAAAGATTAGAGTAGTACACTACATTAACCAGTTCTTTGCTGGGGTTGGAGGAGAAGAACAAGCTCACATAGAGCCTGAGTTGCGTAAAGAATTACCCCCAATATCACAGCAATTACAAGATAAGCTGGGAGAAGAATTTGAAATAGTAGCTGCAGTAGTATGTGGAGACAGCTATTTCAACGAAAATTTAGAAAAAGCGCAAGCAACTTTATTAGAAATGATTAAAGGGGAAAACCCACAATTATTCATTGCAGGACCAGCATTTAACGCAGGACGTTACGGGGTTGCTGCAGGAACAATTACAAAATTAATCCAGGATGAATTACATATACCTGCTGTAACAGCAATGTATATTGAAAACCCTGGAGTAGATATGTATAGAAAAGATATATATATCGTAGAAGCAACAGACAGTGCTGCAGGAATGAGAAAGGTTTTACCTAAATTAGCAAAATTAGCAGCAAAATTAGCAAAAGGTGAAGAAATACTTTCACCAGCTGAAGACGGATATATAGCTAAAGGAGTAAGGGTTAACTACTTCCACGAAGATACAGGTTCAAAACGTGCGGTAGATATGCTGATTAAAAAAATCAAAGGTGAAGCTTTTGAAACAGAATATCCAATGCCAGATTTTGACCGTGTTGAACCAGCTGCGGCTATTAAAGATCTATCTAAAGCAAAAATCGCTCTAGTTACATCTGGAGGAATTGTTCCAAAAGGAAACCCTGATCACATTGAATCATCTTCAGCTTCAAAATATGGAACATACAGCATAGCAGGTGTTGAAGACTTAACAGCTGAAACATATGAAACAGCTCATGGAGGATACGATCCTGTATACGCAAATGAAGATGCTGACCGTGTGTTACCTGTGGATGTATTAAGAGAATTTGAAAAAGCAGGAAAAATTGGAAAATTGTACGATGAATTTTCTACTACTGTAGGAAATGGTACAGCAGTAGCAAGTGCAAAAGCATTTGCAGAAGAAATTGGAAAAAAATTAGTGGCTGATGGGGTAGATGCAGTTATCCTTACATCTACTTGAGGAACTTGTACTCGTTGCGGTGCAACGATGGTAAAAGGAATAGAAAAATACGGTATACCTGTAGTACATATGTGTACAGTAGTACCTATATCACTAACAGTTGGAGCAAACAGAATCGTTCCAACTATAGCGATACCTCACCCATTGGGTAATCCAAAATTAGATAGTATAGAAGAAGAAAGAAAAATAAGAAGAAAATTAGTTGAAAAAGCATTAAATGCTTTAACAACTGAAGTAGACGGTCAAACAGTATTTGAATAATTAACTTAAAGTAATTCAGAAAGGAGAAGGAGCCTGTCTTAATTGGAAAACAGTCCTTTTAAGACGGCTCCAAATAAAGATATGAATTATCCAGTATTTAGAGGAGCAGGTTATGTTCTTGTTCATACACCTGACATGATTGAAAATGGATCAACATGTGCAATAGAAAGAGAAACTAACCCTGACTCAGAATTTCTAAAAGAAATAAAAAACCACATAAGAAGTTACGAAGAAGTTGTAGATTACCTTCCAAACCAAGTTTATATAGGAAGAAAAACTCCAGAAGAGTTAAATACATTCCCTATGCCTTGGTATGATATAAAAGATCAGAAAGGTGATCGTCATGGAAAATTTGGACAAATAGTTCCTCAGGACGAATTTATTGCATTACTTAAAATAGTAGATGCATTTGATTTAGTACACTTATCAGAAGAATTCATATCTGCAGTACGTCCAAAAATAGAAGAAAATTTCAAAGAATTGGAACCTTTCTTTGGACAACTTAAAAGCGATGATATTAGTGAAATAGATCCTAAAGATTATACACTGACTCACGAAGGAAAAGTTGTAGGATATGTAAAAAGAGCACATGATGTGGATCCAAACTTAAATTCACATGTAATGGCTGAAAACCTTGTAGTTAAAGCATCAGGAGTAATTTCGGCACTTGAAATGTTAAGAGATTCAAAAATAGATCCTAAAGAAATTGATTATGTAATAGAATGTTCTGAAGAAGCGTGTGGAGACATAAACCAACGTGGTGGAGGAAACTTTGCAAAATCAATAGCTGAAATAGCAGGATTAGTAAATGCAACAGGATCAGATTTACGTGGATTCTGTGCGGCACCTACACATGCATTAATAAGTGCAGCTTCATATGTAAAAGCAGGAATTTATAAAAATGTAATGGTAGTTGCAGGAGGAGCAACAGCAAAATTAGGAATGAACGCAAAAGATCACGTTAAAAAAGGAATTCCAGTATTGGAAGACGTTTTAGGTGGATTTGCGATACTTGTTTCTGAAAACGATGGTGTAAATCCAATAATAAGAACTGACTTAATTGGAAAACACAATGTTGGAACAGGTTCTTCACCTCAAGCTGTTATCTCAGCACTTGTAACACCTGGATTAGAAAAAGCAAACTTAAAAATAACTGATGTAGATGTATTCTCAGTTGAAATGCAAAACCCTGACATAACAAAAGCGGCAGGAGCAGGAAATGTACCTGAAGCAAACTATAAAATGATAGGTGCATTGGCTGTAATGCGTGGAGACATTGAGAAAAAAGATCTTAAATCATTCATAGAAACAAAAGGATTGCCAGGATGGGCTCCAACACAAGGGCATATTCCTTCAGGAGTACCTTATGTAGGATTCTTACGTGATGATTTGACTACAGGAAACAAAAATAGAGCAATGATAGTAGGAAAAGGAAGCTTATTCTTAGGAAGAATGACTAACTTATTTGATGGTGTTTCATTTATTGCTGAAAGAAATACTGGAGAAAAATCTGAAGAAGGAGCAGTTTCTAAAGAGGAAATAAGAAAAATAATAGCAGAATCAATTAAAAAACTTGCTCAAAATATCGCAGATACAGAAGAGTAGGGAGGTGTATGCTATAATGAGTAAAAAAATAATTTCTCAAGTACTGCTTGAAGTAGCTGAAGCTATTGAAACAGGAAATTTTGGGAAAAAAGTAAAAGTAGGAGTAACAACATTAGGAAGTGAACATGGACCTGAAAATATTATAAAAGGTGCACAACTGGCTAAGAATGATTTGTTTGACATAGTTCTTATAGGAAAAGGTCACGAAGATTTTGAAAGCTACGAAGTTGAAACTGAAGAAGAGGTGCATAAAAAAATGGAAGAACTACTTGACAGTGGAGAAATAGCTTCTTGCGTTACAATGCACTATAATTTCCCAATAGGAGTTTCAACAGTAGGTAGAGTAATAACTCCTGGAAGAGGAAATGAAATGTTTATAGCAACAACTACCGGAACATCTGCTACTGACAGAGTAGAAGCAATGGTAAGAAATGCGATATATGGTATAGCTACAGCTAAATCAGTAGGAATTAAAAAACCTACAGTAGGTATAATAAATATAGAAGGGGCAAGACAAACTGAAAAGTTACTGTCTGAACTTCAAAAAAATGGATATGACTTTGAATTCACAGAATCTCAAAGAGCTGATGGTGGTGCAGTAATGAGAGGAAATGACTTGTTGATGGGTACACCTGATGTCATGGTAACAGACTCATTAACAGGAAATTTATTTATGAAAATATTCTCATCATATACTACAGGTGGAGATTACGAAGCCGAAGGATATGGATACGGTCCTGGAGTAGGAGAAAACTATGATAGAAGAGTATTGATACTTTCAAGAGCATCAGGATCACCTGTTGTTGCTAAAGCATTAAAATATGCTTATGAAGTAGCTACAGGAAAAGTTAACGAAGTAGCTCGGGATGAATATAAAAAGGCACAAGCAGCAGGATTGGATAAAATCTTTGCTGAATTGAAAAATAAAAAGCAGGATAGCAAGCCTTCAGAAGAAATAAAGGCTCCTGAAAAAGAAGTTGTAACATCTCAAATAGCTGGTGTAGATATTATGGATCTTGAAGATGCAACTAAAGTTCTTTGGAAACATGGTATATATGCTGAAAATGGAATGGGATGTACAGGGCCAATTATTCTTGTAAATAAGGTTAATAAAGATAAAGCAAAAGAAATTTTAAGAGCAGAAGGATTATTATCATAATTTATTCAAATAAATAATTATTCCAGAAATAAAGCCTATAATTTTATGCGGAATATTTATAGGCTTCATTTTCTTAAAAAAAATTATGATATATGAGTATTATTCTAGCAACTATTTGTTAAAAAAATAACGAACACATGTTATTTAAGTGCAGACATATAGTGGTTATAAATTAATAGCTAGTTATAAGTGGTTATTTGAAGTTAAAAGAAAAATTTACTGCCATAATTTTAATATAACACTTTATTTCTGTACATCAAAAATAATCACACAAGGAGTGAGAACTATGGGTTTAGTAGATATTATAAATAATCTGAATAATTTTCTTACAAGTAATATTCTTATGTGGGGATTACTTGGAGCAGGGGCTTTCTTAAGTATTATTTTGGGATTTCCTCAGATAGCTAAGATGCCAAGAGCATTTGGAATGGTATTTGGAGATTTATTTAAGAAGAAAGATTCTCAGGAAGGATCAATGTCATCATTTCAGGCACTTGCAACAGCAGTTGCAGCACAAGTTGGTACTGGTAACGTGGCAGGGGTTGCAACAGCAATAACTGCAGGAGGACCAGGAGCTGTATTCTGGATGTGGGTTTCTGCATTTTTAGGTATGGGAACAATTTTCACAGAAGCATGTCTTGCACAAAAATATAGAAGAAGAGTAAACGGAGAATTAGTAGGAGGACCTGCTTACTATATTTCTGAAGGTTTGAAAAAAACAGGTGGACTTGCTAAAGGATTAGCAGGATTCTTTGCAGTTACTATTATCCTTGCATTAGGATTTATGGGAAATGCCGTTCAATCAAACTCAATTGCTGCAGGAATTAAAGGTATAAGTGGTTTAGAAGGTATCAACCCTGGTATAGTTGGTGTTGTTGTTGCAATATTGGCAGCTTTAATATTTATGGGAGGAATGGGAAGAATAGCAAAATTTGCTGAACTCGTAGTTCCTATCATGGCAGCAGTTTATATATTAGGAAGTATTGTTATATTAATTATATTCCATAAAGAAGTAATTCCTACAATTGGATGGATATTTGAAAGTGCATTTACAGGAAATGCAGTAGCAGGAGGTATTGCAGGATCTGTAGTTAAAGTGGCAGTGCAAAAAGGGGTTGCAAGAGGACTGTTCTCAAATGAAGCAGGAATGGGTTCAACTCCACACGCACACGCAGTTGCACACGTAAAACACCCGGCAGAACAAGGATTAACTGCAATGGTTGGAGTATTTATAGACACTATATTAGTATGTACTGCAACAGCATTATCTATTTTAGTAACTGGTGCATATAAAGTACAAGGTGCAAATGGTAAATATCTTGTAGGAGCTCAGCTTACACAAGGTGCATTTAAACTTTCTTTTGGTGAATTTGGAGCAATTTTGCTGGCTGTATGTCTTGCATTCTTTGCCTTCACTACTATAATAGGATGGTACTACTTTGGAGAATCAAATATTAAATATTTATTTGGAACAAAAGCCTTACTACCTTACAGAATAATAGTAATTATCTGTATAATAGTAGGATCATTACAAGAAGTTGAATTAGTATGGTCATTAGCAGATATCTTTAACAGTTTAATGGTTATACCGAACTTGATTGCCATCGTATGGCTATCATTTGAAGTTAAAAATCTTCTTCAAGATTACAATAAGAAATTTGCAGAAGGTAATGTTCATTACGACTATAAGGAAGAATAAAATAGTGTTATTATAACACGGAAAATACTAAATGAATAAAAAATAATAAATGCAGTGCTGTTTCAGATTTCAGATCTTATATTCAGCACTGTATTTAAAATAATGGAGAAATCTCTTATAATTAAAAGGAGGAAAAAGATGAACAGCTTAATAAGTGCAGATAATACATGGGCTTTATGGTGTATTTTGGCAGTTTGTTCTGCAGCTGCAATATATTTGGAACAAAAATATGATTGGGCAAGTAAAGTTACAGGATGCATTTTAGCATTATCATTTGTAATGATTTTATCAAATTTCAATATAATACCGACAGAAGCACCTGTTTACGATCATGTATGGGGATATATAGTTCCACTTGCTATTCCTATGCTGCTGTTTAATGCAGACATTAAAAAAATAGGAAGAGAATCAGGACGTATGGTTCTTATATTCCTTCTAAGCAGTTTTGGAACAGTTATAGGTGGTTTTATTGCTTATTATATTATGAGAGGAGTTATTCCTCAGTTAAATGATATAGTACCTATGTTTACAGGAACATATACAGGAGGAGCTGTTAATTTTGTGGCAATGTCTACTTTATATAAAGTACCTGGGAAAACAGTGTCTGTAGCACTAGTTGCAGATAATCTTCTAATGGCACTTTATTTTTTTGTACTGATAGCTTTACCAACGTTAAATATTATAAAGAAAAAATTTACACACCCTTATATAGATAAATTGGAAAATCTTACAGAAGAAGATAAAAGTAAAAATGAAACATTAGTAGCTAAATACTGGGGAGCAAAAGAAATTTCATTAAAGGATATAGCAATAACAGTAGCTTTATCATTAGTTATAGTAACTATTTCTGATACATTATCTAAATTACTGTCTTCTACATTCTCAGGGAAAGGACTGGTAGATGCTATTTTAGGAGGATTATTAGGAAATAAATATCTTTTAATGACAACATTGACGATAATAGTAGCTTCGGCGTTCCCGAAACAGATAGGTTCAATAAGAGGAAGTCAGGAAATAGGAACATTCCTTATTTATCTGTTCTTTGCAGTAATAGGAGCACCTGCTTCAATTGGTTTAATTCTTAAGGAATCTCCGTTGCTGTTTGTATTTGCCTTCATTATAATTCTTGTTAACCTGATATTCTCACTGGTACTTGGAAAAATGTTTAAATTCAGTATTGAAGAAATAATTATTGCATCAAATGCCAATGTGGGAGGACCAACTTCAGCGGCAGCAATGGCAGTTTCAAAAGGTTGGACAGAACTAATAGTACCTGCACTTTTAATAGGAACATTAGGATATGTCATTGGTAACTATTATGGTATCTTTACAGGATGGATGTTACACTAGACATTACACTAGGAGGTATTTTAAATGTTAGAAAATTTTGAACCAAAAGATGTATTTTACTGGTTTGAGGAATTATCTAAAATTCCCCGTTGTTCAAGACAGGAAAAGAAAGTAAGTGATTTTCTGGTAGATTTTGCTAAAAAAAGAAATCTTGAAGTTTACCAGGACCATGAAAATAACGTAATTATAAAGAAACCTGCAACTCCGGGATACGAATCAAAGCCTACAATTATTATGCAGGGACACATGGATATGGTTTGTGAGAAAGTAAAGGGTTCAAGTCATAATTTCTGTGAAGATCCTTTAAAACTGCAGGTAAAAGACGGATGGATAAGTGCAGAAGGAACTACTCTTGGAGGAGATGACGGAATAGCTGTGGCTTATGCTCTGGCTTTTCTTGACGGAAACTATCCACATCCTAATCTTGAGGTGTTAATTACAACTCAGGAAGAACTTGGAATGGAAGGTGCTCTTGCAGTGACAGGAGAACATTTAACTGGAAAATATCTTTTTAACATAGATGGAGAAGTTGAAAATGAACTTCTTGTAGGATGTGCCGGAGGAGTAACGATTACTTCAGTAAAGGAACTTAAAACTGTAGAGCCTACTTTGAAGGATGCCTATAAGATTGAGATTGAAGAACTGACAGGAGGACATTCCGGGCAGGAAATACATAAATCACGTGCAAATTCAATAAAAATTGCTGCACAGTTACTGGATAAAATTTCAGGGAAGGTGGAACTTATTTCGCTGACTGGAGGATCAAAACATAATGCAGTTCCTACAACAGCAGTTATTGAACTGTTTGCAGATAATGAAGCTATTGAGGAGCTGAAAAATAAAGCGGAAGAACTTAAGAAAAATTATAAAATTTCCGATCCTAATATGAAAATTGTGTTCACTTCAATCGATTCAGGAGAAAAAGTATGGACATGTGAAACTTTGAAGGCAGTTGTTGAAACATTGATAGCTGTGCCAGACGGAGTATGCTATATGGATCCTGTACTGGATGGACTTGTTGAAACAAGTCTTTCTAACGGTGTGCTGGAACAGAAAGATGGTAAACTATATCTGACAACATTATTGCGTTCTTCAAATAAGGCAAGGGAAACTGAAGTTAAAAGACGTTTTGAACTGATTGTAACTTCAAATGGATTTGAAATATCAGATAACGGAGGATATCCGGGGTGGCAATATGATCCTGATTCTGCATTGCGTGTGAAGGCAATAGAAGTGTATAAGAAACAGTTCGGGAAAGAGCCAAGTGTAAAAACAATGCATTGTGGACTGGAATGCGGTATATTGAAAATACCTTTACCAAATACAGATATGATTACATTTGGTCCGGATATGCAGGCAATTCATACTGTAAATGAACGTCTGAATATAGAGTCTGTAGGAAGAATATGGGAATTTCTGAAAACATTGGTGATTTCACTTGATTAAATTAATATCTGTAAATAATGACAGATTGAAACAGGAAGTACTGGATATTTATATTGGTAATGACTATTATTTTAATAAAATATTGAATATTCCTCAAAGTATAACCAATGTTGAACAGGATATTACAAATATCCCTGATGGAGTTCAAAAAAGTCAGAAAAATTACAGAATAGTTTCTTTTAATGATGAAATTTTGGGTACAGTTGATTATATAACTGGTTATCCTGAAAGAAATACTGTTTTTATAGGTCTTTTTATAATTAAAAATAACAAACATGGACAAGGTTTTGGTAGAAAAGTATTTAATTACTTAGAGGATTTGTTTAAAAGGGAGGGATTTTTAAAAATAAGACTGGGAGTAATTACTGATAATGAAATAGGATTTTCTTTTTGGAAAAAACAAAATTTTAAAGAAATTGAAAGAAAAGTTTTGAAGTTTGGAAATTCTGAAAAAGAAGTCATTGTTATGGAAAAGAAAATATAATAAAAGAATAGGGAAAGAAATATAAAAACTTCTTTCCCTAAAATGCTTATAAATTAGAGAAATTTTATTATAAAAAATTTGGAGAAGAATGACTTTGTTTTGAGGAGAAGCTTATGAGAATAGAAACTCAAAGATGCCTTATTAGAAATTTCAATGAAAGTGATGTTTACACATTGTATTGTATTCTAAGCAGTCCAAAAGTAATGGAATATATTGAACCACCATTTACAGAGGAGAAGACAAAGCTTTTTATAGAAAATAATGGATTGATTCCTTCGCCCTTAGTGTATGCATTGGAATACAGAAATAATAATAAATTAATTGGTCATGTTATTTTTCACGAATATGACAGTAAAAGATATGAAATTGGGTGGATAATAAGTGAGGAATATTGGAATCAGGGGATAGCTGATGAAATTACTAAATCACTTATAGATTTTGCAAGAAAGAAATTGATTCATTCACTAATTATTGAATGTGATTCAAGACAGAATAAGACAATTAAACTGGCAGTTCGAAATGGTTTTAAATTGATAAGTGATAAAGACCTTTGTATTTACGAGCTGGTTTTGTGACAAAATACGAAAATAAGAAATTATTATGGGAAGTAAAAGCAAATAGCCGATACTTCCCTTTTTTCAACCTTTACACATATTATAGAGCCAATTTTTATACGGCCTCTACTTTATTTTCCAATCAGAATAGTCCTGTCTGCTATTCTTTTAGCCTGTTCTTCATTGTGTGTAGTTAGAATTACCGTATATTTTTCAGACAACCTTTTTATAAGTTTTTCTATAATGAGGGTATTTTCCATATCAAGAGAAGAACATGGCTCATCAAAGATAAGAATATCAGGGTCTGTTGTCAGCATTCTTGCAATACATAGTCTCTGTTTCTGACCGCCTGACAATTTCAGTGCTGACATTTTAAGATCATCTTTTACTTCATTATAAAGATTTACATCTTTCAGATAGCTGGAAATTCTTTCTTTTTTATTTTTTACTTTTCCTTCGTAAAATTCTATCGGATATAAAATATTATTTTCTATGGATAATGGAAAAGGTTTTGAATCCTGAAATAATGTAGAAATACTTCTTCTCAGCTGAATCGGTTTCATAGCCTTTATATTTTCCCCTTTCAGAATGACATCTCCAGTGTATTCCCCACCATTTTCAGTAAGAAAGCCATTAATTAGAGATAATAATGTTGATTTTCCACATCCTGAAGGTCCCATTATGCAAAGAATTTCATTTTTTTTAATATCGATATTTATATCTTTTAAAATTTCTTTACCACCGTAATATATATTAATGTTTTTTATTTCTAATATATTCAACTAACATTCCTCCCGTTCCAAGCATTATAACTTCTGATAGAATATGCATAATTATGAGAATGCAAATCAGCACAAAAGCAGTGGCATAAGCTTTTTCATACAGTGCTGTCTGTCCTAAAAGCATATGCAGATGAAAAGGTAATGCCATGACAGGTCTTAGTAGTTTATTTGATGAACCACCTATGAAAACAGCACCTGTCAGAAGTAACGGTGCTGTTGCCCCCATTGCATAACTTCCTGCAAGTATACCTGTAGATATTATTTCCTTTCTGATTATTGGTAATACAAGTTTTTTACACATGTAGTCTTTTCCAACTCCCAGAGAAAAACTCTCCCTTATGATTTTTTTGTCTATATTCATGATACTTTTTTCAATCCTTATTTCCACAAATGGAAAAACCATAATTCCAAGTGAAATTCCTGCAGTCAGCATACTTCTTGGAACATTTAGCATCACTATGAAAAAACCGTATACAAATAAGCCTATAATTATGGAAGGAACAGAAGAAATACACTGTATTACAAGTCTGATTGCCATATTAATCTTTTTTGAATTACAGTAGACAGTGTTGTAAATGGCACAGCCTGTTCCAAGTATAATGGAAAAGAAAATAGCCAGAACCATTAAAAAAACAGATCCCATAATGGCATTTTTTATACCGCCTTCACTTCCAAGGGGCATTCCTTTAGGATTTTCTGTCAGAAAAGAAAGATTTATTTCCCTGATTCCTTTGGATATTACAAAATAAATTATACTGAAAATAATAAAAAAGACAGTAACTGTCGACAGATAAATCCATATTTTTATAATAAAATCCTTAATTTTCAATATATGCTCTCCTTATTCCATTTAAAATAAAAAATATTATGTTAATAATCAGTACTGCAATGAGCAGAATAAAAGCTGATGCAAATAGTGCAGAATAATGTCTGCTTCCTACTTCGCTCATTCCAATTTCCAGAGCTATCAGGGCAGGAACAGTTTCAGCCTTTGTAAGTATATGAGGAAATTGAGGGGAATTACCTATGACCATCATAACTGCCATTGTTTCCCCTGTTGCCCTTGCAAAAGCCAGAAGAAAGGCTGTAACTATTGAAAATTTTGTTTCACTGAAAACAACTTTCCTTATAAAATATTCCTTTGTGACACCCAGGGCATCAGAATCCTTTTCAAATTTTCCCTTAACTGTTTCTATTCTTTCAATACAGCTCCCAACAAAAAAAGGGATTATCATTATTGACAAAATAAGGCTCCCTGCTAAAACTGATTCTCCTGTGGATAAGGAAAATGAATTTTCCAGAAGTTTCAGTATGACTATCATTCCAAAAAAACCATATACTATGGACGGTATCCCCGAAAGGATATTTACCGTCCATATAATTATTCTTTTTACTGCATTTTTAGAATAAAAGCATATAAACATTGAAATTCCATATGAAACAGGAAATGATATTAAGCATGCTAAAATTGAAATATAAAATCCTGCATATAGAATATTAAATATTTGAAAGCTCTGATGAGGTTCACTTGCCCTCCATGTATTTCCCAGAATAAAGTCACTTAACTTCTGTCCCTTGAAAAATGGGTAGGCTTCTGTAAATAAATACATCAGCATTGTTATTAATATAAGCATGGATAATACTGTGAGCAGATATATTGAATATCTGAAAATATTTTTCACTTTTTACCTCACTGTTATTTAAATTTACTGATTTACACTTTTATTCTGATACAGGAATGAATCCCATGTCTTTTATAACTTTTTTACCTTCTTCAGATTTAAGCAGGTCAACAAATATTTTTTCAGTTTTTGTCAATTCTCCGCTTTTCATTATTATTAAAGGTCTTGAAATATAGTAAGATTTATTTAGGATATTTTCTTCGCTTGGTTCGATATTATCCACTTTCAGAGGAATAAGTTTTCCTTTATTCTGATTTGTTATTCCGAAAGAAGCATATCCAATAGCATTTTTATTTTCAATAATTTTTGCAACAAGGGCTCCCATTGTAGGTGCCTGAATAGCATCCTGTCTAACGTTTACATCCTTCATTACGTTTTTCTGGAAAACTTCATGAGCTCCACCACTAAGATCACGTGTTACTACTACGATATCTTCGTTAGGAAGGGATTTATCCAAATCGCTCCATTTTTTGTATTCTCCAGAGAATATTTTTATAATTTCATCTTTTGTAATATTTCCACCTTTTAATTTAATAAATGGATTTTCAGGATTTACTGAAATAGTTAGTGCATCAAGTCCCAATGTAAATGCCTTCAAATCTTTAACTTTTTCTTTTTCGCTATCTTTTATTCCACGTGCAAGCATTCCAAAGTTTGCTACATTGTCAAGAACAGCCTTTACTCCTGCTCCTGATCCACCTGATGAAACATATATTGTAATATTTTCAGCCGGAAGAGAAGGATCTACCTTATCCCATGTTTCATACTTTTCAATAAATGTAGTTGAGATTTTACTTATTACCGGAGCCAATGTTGATGACCCGCTGAAGCTTATCTGTGTATTAACGTCAGATTTTGCTCCTGCTGATTCTCCGCCTTTTGCATCTTTGTTTCCACAGCTTGCAATAATTGTCAGAAAAATTATTGCCATTAAAAATGTGAATGTTTTTTTCATGATTGTCCTCCTAAAATTTGTAATTTTCAATTTAATTATACTACCTAAATTTGAAAAGTCAAAATATTTTTTTAATTTGATTTATAAAATTTTCACATACAAATCAAAGAAAATGGAATCAGAAAAGTGAATTCTAAAAAGATTTTATAGGATTTTTTTGAATGTTTTATGTTAAATGAAGGCATAACCGACCAGGATAGCAATCAAGATAAAAATTCCGTAGAAAATTACTTCATGTATTGGGAGATGAAGCTGATTGAAAGGACGGTTCCTGATAAACCGAACAGTAGAAACTAGAAATATAGAAAACGTTAAAAAATAAATATGACCAGAAACCTTATAAAACAAGGGAAAGAAAGAGGTCATATTTTTTTTGGAATAAAAAATTAAAAAAAGACTACTCTAAAATGTTGCATTATTTGAGATTATGAGGTAAAATAAACATGAATGTATTAAAGATATAGAACTGAGAAAAGGAGGAAGAACTGACATGAACAATTATAATTTCAAGATATCACAAATTAAGAAATTACTAAACAGTATAGATTTATGCTCTTGACCATTGAAGATGTTAAAAGAGCAGGTTGTTCTTTATGCTGAAAAATGTGATAGGAAATTTATATTGTTTGCTGTTTCTTTCTGTTTTTTATATAAGTAAATAAAGTCTGGAAGGCGAAAGGCCTTCGATTAAAACATGTAAATTCTTATCTGACCAGCTGTTTAAGAGAGCTATTTTTTCTTATGAAGATAAATCTAATCAATGTATTTTAATTTAAATTTTGAATCTGATATTTTGAATATTTGTTCTGTTATTTTTCCGGAATTCTATTTTTGTAGTTCTTTAATATATAAAAATTACGAATTTTTAGGAGGAATAGTTATGTCAAACTATTACAATGAAGCAAGTGAATTTGCAAAAAACCACATTTTACCTTACAGTAAGGAAATCGATGAAAAACAGGAATTTCCTGTAAAATCATTTGAAAAAATGGGAAAAGCAGGATATTTTAAAGTGATGATACCTAAAGAATATGGAGGTCAAGGTGGAACACTGGAAGATCATGCGGCGATTTGCCGTGCTTTCTCAAAAGAATGTGCTACTGCAGCTCTTTGCTATATGATGCATAATGTGGCAGTTATGACTATTTTAGTAAATGGAAGTGAAGAATTAAAAAGCAGAATATTTAAAGATGTTGTAGAAAATAATAAATTTTTAGCACTGGCATACAGTGAACTTGGAACAGGAACACATTTTTATATTTCAGATATAAAAACAGAAGTTAGTGACAGCACAGTAAAATTCAATGGTCTGAAAAGCATGGTAACTTCAGCGACTCACGCTTCTTATTATCTAGTTCTTGCACCATCTCAAAAAGAAGGAGCTGTTGATAACTGGGTTTTCCCATTGGAATCAGAAGGATTAAATTTCAAAACTAATACATGGCATGGACTTGGAATGCGTGGAAATGTTTCATGTCAAATGGAACTTAACGATGTAGTGCTTGACAAAAGTTACCGTATAGGTGAAGAAGGAACAGGAGTGGATCAGGTATTTAATGTTGTGGCACCTTATTTTGTTACAGGACTTGCCGCTGTTTATACAGGTGTATGTCAGGCTATACTGGCAGAAGCTGTGGAACATTCAACAAATAGAAAATACCCTACCGGTAAATCATTAAGTGAAATAGAGACAGTTCAAATACATCTGGCAAAAATTTATAGTCAGACAAATGCTGCAATCTTATCAACAGAAGAAGCTGCAAGAGCTGCAGTAGAAGGTAAGGAAGATGCATTGGCAAAAATACTTGCTGCAAGAATATTTGCAAGTGAAGCTGCGATTGAACTTGCACGTATTGGAATGAGAATAGGTGGAGGAAAAGCCTATAACAAAGCAGGAAATATGGAAAGACTGCTTCGTGATTCATACGCAGGACAAATAATGGCTCCAAGTGTTGATGTTCTTACAATTTGGCTTGGAAGAGCGATAACAGGACAACCTCTTGTATAGGTTAAAATATTTTGGAAGGAATGATAAAGAATGAGTAATGTAAAAATAGGGGCAGTAATTTATGCTCCAAAAGTAACAGTAATATGGGGAATAATTGCAGACTTTTTTAAGGAAGAAGGGTTTCCTGTTGAGCCGGTTTTTTATAAGGATTATGTAAGTCAGATAGATGGATTGATGAATGGGGAAATTGATATTGCGTGGAATTCTCCATTGGCATGGGTTGATGCCTATATCAGAACTAAAGGAAAAGCTCTTGATGGATCAATGCGTGATACTGACAGGGATAGACAGACTTATCTTGTAGTAAGAAAAGATAGCGGAATAGAAAGTATAGAAGATTTAAAAGGGAAAATCATAGGTTTTGGTGCAATAGATTCACCACAGGCCCGTCTAATTCCTATATACAATCTTCATGAAAAAGGTCTTGAGTATGGAAAAGACTATGAAGAAAAAAGATTTGACTTAGAAGTAGGACTTCAGGGAGATCATATAGGTGGAGAACTTGATTCTGCAAAAGCAATGCTTTCAGGAGAAGTTGCAGCTACATGGATGCTTGACTTCAACTATGATGCATGGATAAAAGATGGTACACTTGATGAAAATCAGGTGAAAATACTGTATAAGACACCAAATTTTGATCATTGCATATTTTCAGGAAGACCTGACATGGATAAGGAGAAATTTAATCAATTCTTTGAAGTGCTTCATAAAATGGATTATAACAATCCTAAACATAAAGAAATGATGGATATGGAAGGGCTTAAAGAATGGGTTCCGGGAAGAACGGAAGGATTTAATCAGCTTCTGAATGCAAATAGATATTTAAATTATTTTAAGGAAGATTAGAGGTAAAATATGGAAAAATACTTACCTTTTACAACTTCTCTTCTAGGTAGTATGCCTAGAAGCAAGAAAATAATGCAGTACAGAAGAAAAGTACAGTCGGGGGAAATTTCATCAGATGAACTTGACAGCCTGGTGGCAGAAGAAACGTTGAAAATCGTTGAAATGCAGAAACGGTGCAATGTTGATATTATTACCAATGGAGAATTAAGCAGGGATAACTATGTTTCGTTTGTTTCAGATAAGCTGAAAGGTGTTACAATGATGAACATGGGAGACATGCTCGAATATATTGAAGATAAAAAGGCATTTGAGCAGATTCTGGAAATTCTGGATGTTCCGGCTGTAAGCATAAAAAATGCAATCTGTACAGGGAAAGTGGAATATGATAAGGAACTTGTAGCAGATGAAATGGCAGAATTGAAGAAAATAACAGATGCCCCTGTTAAAGCCACTTTGCCCGGGCCTTATCTGATGACAAGGTCTATGTGGCTTCCTGCCCTATCAAAGAAATATTATAAAAATAAGGAGGAACTGGGGCAGGATATAATAAAAGTGCTCAAACAGGAGATCGACAGGCTGGCGATTATAAAAACGGATGTAGTACAGTTTGATGAACCTGTACTTACAGAAGTTGTATTTTCAGAAGGACATACACGTTCCTTCATGTGTGCCGCCCTTTCTGAAAAGAAGGATCCAAAAGAAGAACTGGAATTTGCCACAGGATTAATAAAAGAAATTGTAGAGTATGCTAAAGGAAAAAATATTGCTGTTTCCCTCCATGTGTGCCGTGGAAACTGGAGTAAAAATGAAAGTACGCTGTTAAGCGGGCCTTATACTCCTCTGTTACCGCTTTTTGAAGAAGTGAAGCCTGACATACTGACTCTTGAATTTTCAACTCCACGTGCAGGAGAGCTGAGTTCCCTGCTGGAGAGTGAAATTATAAGAAAAAACTGTATTTTAGGCCTGGGTGTTATTAATCCCAGAACAGACAATATTGAAACTTCTGAAGAAATAGTTGAAAGAGCGGAGGAAGCATTGAAATGGCTTCCTAAGGAAAAAGTGTGGTTAAATCCAGATTGCGGATTTGCTACATTTGCAAACAGACCTGTAAATACAATGGAAATAATAGAAAAAAAACTCATTCAGCTTGATAAGGCAAAAAAATATCTGAGGGAAAAATATGAGTAATCTTTATGAATCAAGAAATTATGATGTGTCTTACAGGGCAATATTGACAAATAAGGAAACTGTAAAAGTTTTTACTGAAAAGAATTTTATAGAAGTTACAAGTGAAGTGGAATTTGATTCAGAGAAAAGCCAGTACAGTTCCATAAATTATTTTGCAAGCTCCATAGTGGGTGGGATAATTCACAGTCTTAAGAATACTGGTAAAAGAAGTGGAATTTTCTTAGGTGAAATAGAAGGAAAAATAAAAATTAAACTAAAAAATCCCCTCACTTTATTAGGAGTAAAGGGTTATGAAGAAGAACCTGTAATATCAGAATGTTCCATTATAATGTATATTTATTCGGAACTTGACGATGAAGAAATTATAAAGTTTTGTGAAAAGGCTTTAAAGTATTGTTATATCTATAACACAGTAAAAAAATCTATAAATATGGATATTAAATTTGTACCTATTATTTAAATTTGATATTGATTTTCTATAATTTATGTAGTATAATTATTATATTGGAATGGGAGTGGATGAGTTCTGGTGTTCTCTCCGGTCTTCAAAACCGGCGTGAGGGGTTAGGAGCCTCTCAGGTGGGTTCGATTCCCACACATTCCCGCCAGTATAATAAGAATAAATTATGAAATAGGCAGTATCACTTAGTAGAAGTTTAATTGTTCCATAGGTGATATTTTTTATTATATTAATATAATAAAAAATAATACTGTATTTTTTTATCTTATTTTGGTTTTTTAATATAGAATGATATAATAGAAATAAAAAAGTTAAAGGAGAGATAAATGGACGAGAAAAAATTAAGTATGATAGTTTGTGGAGGCTGAAACTCAAAAATAGGGCCGGGAGCTCTATCAGGTCTATTGGATGATTTACCTAAAAAGAAGGATGAAAACCTTATAGTAGGTTACGAGTCATCTGATGATGCGGCGGTTTATAAAATATCTGAAGATAAGGCGATTATTCAGACATTGGATTTCTTCACAACTATGATAAATGACCCATATTTATATGGACAGATAGCTGCGACAAATGCACTGAGTGATGTTTATGCAATGGGAGGTAAGGTAATAACAGCTTTAAATATAGTTGCCTTCCCTGAGAAAATGGATATGGAAATATTGAAGCAGATATTAAAAGGTGGTGCTGAAAAGGTTCACGAAGCAGGAGGAGTTCTTGCCGGAGGACATTCAATACACGATTCTACGCCGAAATACGGACTATCAGTTACAGGAGTTGTACACCCTGACAAAATACTGGTAAACAATAACTGTAAAGAAGGAGATGTGCTCATAGTGACAAAACCTTTAGGTGTAAGTATTATAAATTCTGCACATATGATAAAAGAATGTTCGGAAGAAGCTTTTGCCACGTGTGTCAAACAAATGACAACATTGAACAAATATGCGGCTGAAGTTATGGAAGAGTATCCTGTAAACAGTTGTACAGATATAACAGGTTTTGGATTTTTAGGCCATCTTGTGGAAATGCTGGATGGAAAATATTCAGCTGAAATTTTCTCTGAAAATATTCCTGTACTTCCTGAAGCATACCACTGTGCAAGCGAGTTTATAATTACAGCAGGAGGACAGTTAAACAGAAACTATCTTAAGGATAAGGTAGAATTCAAGGTTAATGATTTTCCAATGGAGGAAATAATGTTTGATCCTCAGACATCGGGAGGACTTCTTATAAGTCTGCCTGAAAAATATGGGGAAGAACTGCTGGAAAAGTTAAATAAACTGGAAATAAAAAGTGCAATAGTGGGAAAAGTTGTAAAAAGACAGGAAAAAGATGTAGTAATTTTATAATTTGAAAAATGACATATATATTAAAAAATTAAAATGAAATTTGTAGCGAAGGGAATGATCAAAATGAAAAAACATGAATTTAATGCTAAAGGAATGGCTTGTCCTTTACCAGTAGTTCAAACAAAAAAATTATTGGCAGAATATGATGTGGTAGAAACAACGGTAGATAACTTTGTAGCAACTGAAAATCTTACAAAACTTGCTGAACAGCTTAATTATAATATTGATGTGAAAAAAGTAAGTGATGAAGAATATATAGTTACAGTGTCAAATCCTGCAGCAGGTAAGGAAGAGAAAAAGGCAAAATTTATAGATACCTCTGAAGACAGATGTGTACTTCCTGTGATTCAGGCAAAACGTGCACTGGAAAAAAACAGTCTTGTAGAACTACTTGTAAATGATGAAGAAAACGTAAAAAAAATTCATGACTTTGCTGCTGAAAATAACTGTAAATTTGTAAGTGAAGTTACTGAAAGCGGAGTATATAAGGTAATTCTGGAAAAAGAAGTTACAGAAGAAAAAGAACAGATTTTACAAATTAAGGATGATAGTTATATAGTAGTTATAAATAAACAGATAATGGGGCATGGAAATGAAGAACTTGGGAAAAAACTGATAAAGGCATTTCTGTATACTCTGACAGAGCAGGAAGTGCTTCCTAAAAAAATATTATTTTATAATGGAGGAGCCCTACTAGTAGATAAAAATCGTAGCCATGTACTGAAAGAATTGAAAGAACTTGAAGATAACGGTGTAGAAATTATGTGCTGTGGAGCATGTATAGATTACTACAAGGTTGATCTTGCAATAGGAAATTCATCAAACATGTATTTCATAGTTGAAGACATGCGTACAGCAAACAGAGTAGTCAGACCGTAGGTGTTATTATATGACTAAAACAATAGATGAAGGAATAGTGGTGTTTTATAACACTCACGATGCAATAAAAGCAGATAATATATGTGATACTGAAAAGATTGATGCGGGACTGGTTCCAGTCCATCCTTCAATCTCACTGGGATGCGGTTTCATGCTGAAAATTTCATGGAATAATTTTAGCAGTCTGATAGAGCTGCTGGAAAAGGAAAATGTGAGATACAAGGCATTATATTATTCAAGGAAAACAGGTATAAAAAGAGAAGTGGAACTGCTTTATGAGGATAATGATATTCCAGAAATAAACAAATAACGAAAGAGAGATATTTAATGAGTAATGTAATAATAGGAACTGCAGGACATATTGATCATGGAAAAACAACACTGATAAAGGCTCTAAGCGGTATAGAAACAGATACAATGACAGAAGAGAAGGAGAGGGGAATATCTATAAACCTTGGATTTGCCTACTTTGACTTGCCAAGTGGGAAAAGATGCGGGGTTGTGGATGTTCCTGGACACGAAAAATTTATAAAAAATATGCTTGTAGGGGCTGTTGGGATAAACCTTGTGCTACTTCTGGTAGATGCAAGGGAAGGGATAATGCCACAGACAAAGGAGCATGCAGACATACTGTCATTATTAGGAGTAGAAAATTTCATAATAGTAATGACAAAAATAGACCTTGCAGATGAGGATTACAGAACTCTTGTAAGGGAAGATATAGAAAGTTTCATAAAAGGAACTCCGCTTGAAGGAAGTCCTATTGTGGAAGTGGATTCTGTTTCACGTAAGGGGATAGATGAACTTTTACATGTAATCGACAAAAAGACAGATGACATAGCGGAACTAAAAAATTCTGGAAATGTGCGTCTTAATATAGACAGGGCATTTCAGGTAAAAGGTTTTGGGACAGTAATAACTGGAACTTTAACTGAAGGAAAGATTTCTGTAGGAGATGAACTGGAAGTTTATCCTCACGATATAAAGACAAAGGTAAGAAATATTCAGGTTCATAAGCAAGATGTAAAAACAGCCTATGCAGGACAGAGAACAGCCATAAACCTGACTAATATAAAAGTTGAAGATATAGGAAGGGGATGCTCGCTTGCAACTCCTGGGACATTAACAAAAACATATATGCTGGATACGGAAGTTCAGATGATAAAAAATTCCGGAATAAACCTTGAGCTTTGGGACAGGGTAAGGGTTTATACTGGAACTTCTGAAGTAATGGCGAGATTTGTTCCACTTGGAGGAGATGTTCTTGAAGAAGGAAGCAAAGGGTTTGCACAGCTCCGTCTTGAGGAAGAAATAGCTGTAAAAAATTATGATAAATTTATTATAAGAACTTATTCGCCTATGATAACAATAGGGGGAGGAGTAATACTGGACTGCAATCCTAAAAAACATAACAGGTTCAATGATGAAATCTTAAATAAACTTAAGATACAGTCTAAAGGAAGTGGCAAGGATCTTATAGCAAACTATATTTTACTTAACCAGCAGTATCTGGTTACAGCAGATAAGATTGCGAAGGCACTTGAAAAATCTTCTGAAGAAGTATTGAAGGATCTGGATGAACTTCTGGAGGAAAAAACTGTATATGTAACAAAGGAAGGATATATACATTCGAAAAAATATGAAGATGTAAGTGAAAGAATTGCGGCAGTTATTTCAGATTATCATAATAAATTTAAGCTGAAAAAAGGAATGTCCAAGGCTGAACTTATTTCAAAATTTAAAATGAATCAGAAGGAATTTGCAGCTATGGTTGAACTTCTTTCTGTAAATAAAGTTTTAAAAATAGAAGGAAATTTCGTTTCAATTTTTGATTTTTCTGTAAAATATGATGATAAGCAAATGCAGGAAAAGAAACGTATTGAGAAAACCCTTCTGGAAAGTGCATTTACACCTCCAACAATAAAAGAACTTACAAAAGGTAACAAAGTAGCCAATGAAGTTCTTGACTCACTGTTAGGAGATACTGTAATCAGGCTGAATGAGGATATTGTTATCCATGTCCGTACATTTGATGAGGCAAAAAATAAGGTTCTGAAACATTTTGAAGGAAATAAGAAATTACTGCTTTCAGAATTTAGGGATATGACAGGTTCGACTAGAAAGTATGCCCTGCCAATATTGGAATACATGGATAAGGCCGGTGTAACAAAGAGAGTTGAAGATTACAGAGTAAAGGGAAATGAGGTGTAAAACATGAAGCATTTATTATCAAAAATTCCGGCAATTAATAAAATACTTATGACGGAAGAAGTAAAACAGCTGCTGGAGGAATATCCTGAAGTTTTTGTAAAGGATATTGTAAAAAAAGAAACAGAAAATATAAAAAATGAAATATTGAATAATAGTCTTAATGAAGTACCTTCAATGGAAAAAATTATAGAAAAAATTAATCATTCAGTGAAGAAAAATTATAAATACTCCCTAAGAAGAGTTATAAATGCAACCGGGACAATACTTCATACTAATCTTGGAAGAAGTATCCTCAGTGAAAGCATAAAGGAAAACCTTATAGATGTTGCATTCAATTATTCCAATCTGGAATTTAATCTTGCTGAAAAACAGAGGGGAAGCAGATATGTGCACCTAATAGATATTATTAAACGTCTTACAGGAGCAGAAGATGTTCTTGTGGTTAATAATAATGCCGCCGCTGTAATGCTTACTTTGAGTACATTGGCAAAGGATAAGGAAATAGTAGTATCCCGTGGAGAGCTTGTGGAAATTGGAGGAGCTTTCAGAATACCTGAAATAATCAAGCTGAGTGGGGGAACTATTCAGGAAGTGGGGACAACAAATAAAACACACCTGAAGGACTATGTCAATGCTATTAATGAAAATACAGGAATACTGCTGAAAGTTCATACAAGTAATTATAAAATAGTAGGATTTACAAAGGAAGTAACCTATAAGGAACTTGCAGATTTAGCCCATGAAAAAGGCCTTGTAGCTGTAAATGATTTGGGAAGTGGACAGTTTGTGGACTTTACTTCTTATGGCCTTACATATGAGCCTACGGTAAAGGAAGTACTGGAAAGTGGAATAGATGTAGTTACATTTAGCGGGGACAAACTTCTGGGAGGGCCTCAGGCAGGAATAATTGTAGGAAAGAAAAAATATATAGAAGCCATGAAAAAGAATCAGCTTACACGTGCACTGCGTGTGGATAAAATGACAATAGCGGCACTGGAAGCTACATTCAGGCTTTATCTTGATGAAGAAAAGGCATTGAAGGAAATTCCCACATTGAACATGATTTCCATGTCAATGGAAGAATTAAAGGAAAAGGCTGAAAAATTTGCTGAAAAGGTTAAGGAAACAGCTTTTACATCTGAAATAATGGAAGATAAAGCGGAAATTGGCGGAGGAAGTTACCCCGGTGTGTATCTTGACAGTGTATCAGTAAAACTGACACATAATACAAGAACGGCAACAGAAATAGAAGGAATTTTACTTGAAGCTGATATTCCAATTATTACAAGAATTAAAGAAAACAGTATTATTTTTGATATGAGAACATTAAGGGAACAGGAATTTAACTTAGTAGTGGAAAGTCTCAAGAAAATTAGAAGTTAATATGGAAAATTGTATTTATTAATTATTTAAAATTTCACAATATAAAACAGGAGATGAATTTAGAAAAAGTCATCAGCCTGGAAACTTTAGGCGAATTTTGACTTTTTCTTAGTGAATGACTGTTTTATATAAGTGAAATTTTAGTAAATGTATAAATACAATTTCCTGATATTTATTTATATTTTCTGGAAACAGTTCCTAATATTCGTGAAAATAGTAGCAATTACTTTGTTTAAAATGTGGAAATTTTAAAATAAATCTAAAGTAATATCAAAGGAGGAAAATCAAATGTTAAGATTACCTGAAAATTTTGAAAGCTATTCTGAAGCAAGACAGGCAGGATTCCTTAAAATGAAGGAACTGAAAGAAAAAGGAGGGAAAATAGTAGGAACTTATTGTACATTCGTACCTACGGAACTGATTATGGCGGCAGGAGCTGCTCCTGTATCTCTTTGTGCAACAAGTGAAGAACCAATAAGTGCGGCAGAAACACATCTGCCAAGAAACTTATGTCCGCTTATAAAGGCGAGTTATGGATTTGCACTTACAGATACGTGTCCTTACTTTTATTTTTCAGACTTTATAGTAGGGGAAACAACTTGTGACGGAAAAAGAAAAATGTTTGAATTGATGAATGATATTAAGGATACCTATGTAATGCAGCTTCCTTCTTCAAGGAATGAGGCGGCTTTAAATTCATGGGAATATGAAATGAAAAGATTTCAGGAAAAACTGGAAGATTTTTATAATGTTAAAATAACGGAAGAAGATATAAAAAAGGCTATTGAACTAAAAAATAAGGAAAGGGAAGCAGTACTTAAATTTCTTGAACTGGGAAGATTAAATCCTTCTCCAATATCAGGTTATGAGTTAAGTACAAAACTGGATGCATTGAGCTTTATGCCAAATATGGAGGATAGAATAGCTTTAATCGAAAAAAGAACAGAAGAAGTGCTGAAAGACTGGGAAGAAAACTATAAGGGAAAACCGTCAAGAAAACCTAGAATACTTGTTACAGGATGTCCTAACGGAGGAGTAAGGGATAAAACTATAAAGATAATAGAAGAACTTGGAGCAGATGCGGTGGTATTTGACACATGTAATGCCACAAGGGAAAAAATAGATAAAGTTAAGACGGATTTACCTGTGTATAGAGCACTGGCAGAAAAATATCTGAATATAAACTGTTCTGTTATGAGCCCAAATACTAAAAGACTGGACTATATAAGAGATATGATAGATGAGTATGAAGTGGACGGAGTATTGGAAATTGTATTACAGGCATGTCATACATTTGCAATTGAAGCCCATAATGTAAAAAAAGCTGTAATTGAAAAAGGAAAGTCTTACATTAATATAGAAACTGATTATTCAATGGCTGATATGGGTCAGATTACTACAAGGCTTGAAGCATTCCTTGAAACAATGGATAAATAGGAAATAAATGAAATATATGATGGGGAGAACATTAAGATGGATTATGATTATTATGTTGGCATTGACATAGGTTCTACAGGTTCAAAAGTTGCGGTTATTGATGGGAAGTCACTTGTTTATTATTTTAATTTTCCTACAGGATGGAACAGTAAGGAAACTGCAAATGAAATATACAGAAGACTTAAGGAAAAATCATTTACTGAAAATATGAGATGTGTGGCAACCGGATATGGTAGAATCTGCGTAGATTATGCTGATAAAGTCGTTACAGAAATAACTTGTCATGGAAGAGGGGCCTATGCCTTGTTTGAAAGGGACTGTACAGTTATAGATGTAGGTGGCCAGGATACAAAGATAATAACTCTGGAAGATGGCCAGGTCAGGGATTTCCTGATGAATGATAAATGTGCCGCAGGAACAGGGAAATTTATAGAAATTATGGCAAATAGGCTTGGAGCGACTTTTGATGAGCTGTATGATATTGCCAAGAAGGGAAACCCGCTTTCTATAAGTTCAATGTGTACAGTATTTGCTGAATCTGAAGTTATAAGCCATATTGGTGCAGGCGAAAAAAGGGAAGATATAGCTTCAGGAGTAATATCTTCAGTTGCTGAAAGGGTGGCAAATCTTTGTAAAAGACATGGATTAGGAAATGAAGTTTTTCTTACAGGTGGACTTAGTGGAATGCCTTATTTTATAGAAGTACTGTCAAAAAAACTGAACAGGGATATAAAAACTCATCCGTTGTCAAGATATGCAGGAGCAATAGGAGCCGCACTGACAGGACTTTCAAACAGAAAGATAATTTTAGAACCTTAAATAGAAAAGGCAGGAACGTGATAAAATCAATAAAAATAAGTACTTACTATTGAATATTAACAAAAATTAAATATAGGAGAAATTTAATGAAATTGAGAGGGAAAATTTTATTAGGAGTTTTAACAATCTGTTTATTATTCTTAATGTCTTGTGGAAATGCCGGGAATAAGCAGGAGGCCCCAAAGGAAGAAAAAATGAAAGTAAGAGTTGGGGTTGAAGCAGATTATCCACCATATACTTTTACTGATCAAAGTGGAAAAATGACAGGATATGATGTTGAAGTACTGGAAGAGATTGGAAAAAGAAAAAATTTCGATGTGGAATTTCTTGTTACACCTTGGGACGGAATGTTTTTAGGACTGGAAGCAGAAAAATTTGATTTGCTGACAGATCTTTCAAAAAGTCCTGAAAGAGAACAGAAATATGATTTTACTGATGAATATTTAGTTTCAGGACCACAGATAATAGTAAAAAAAGGAAGAACAGATATTCAAAAAATAGATGATTTTAAAGGTAAAAAAATTATGTCAAGTGTTGGAAGTGAATATAATGAACTGCTAAAAAAATACAATAAAGATGAACAGTTTAAAATAGTGTATTATGATGGGGATGTAACAGTTGCCTTTGATGAAATAGTTCAGGGAAGGGCAGATGCTACAATTAATGATAGACTTACTGCAGGATATTTTATAAAACAGAAGGGTGACATAATAGAATTAGTGGGAGACCCTATTGAAAGATCAACTGCACACATGATTGTCAGAAAAAATGATAATAAGTTAAAGGAAGCAATAAACGAAGGATTAAAAGAAATGAAAGCTGACGGAACTTTAGCAAAACTATCAGAAAAATGGTTTGGGGCAGATTATACAAAATAGCTTCAGTTTCCAGATGTTTAAAATATGATATCAATAATATGATATAAATAAAATTTTAAGAAGGGAGATACGTAGAACTGTTTTAAAGTAAGAATTCTATTATATTATTAAGAAGTTTATAAATATTTAATGTGATGGAATTTTTATTAACATGGTCTATGTAAAAATAACGTATGAAAAAGAATTTTTTAAATGTAATTATCCTTTTATTAATGGGATTATTTTTAGTAAGTTGTGGTGGACAGAAGCAGGATGCATCAAAGGAAAGTCCTCAGGGAGAAAATGGGAAAATAAAAGTAAAAGTTGGAACAGAAGGAACTTTTGCACCTTTCAGTTATATGGATGATAAAGATAACTTGACAGGATATGACATTGAAGTTGTAAGAGAAATTGGAAAAAGGGCAAATATTGATTTTGAATTTATTCCTACACCTTGGGATGGGATGTTCTTAGGACTGGAATCAGGAAAATTTGATATGATTGCAAACCAGGTTACAAAAAATCCTGAAAGGGAAGAAAAATATGCATTTTCTGACGATTATTTGACAACAGGGGCACAAATAATTGTAAAAAAAGGAAGAACAGATATTAAATCATTGGATGACTTAAAAGGGAAAAAAGTGTTAATCTGTTTAGGATGTAATTATCAGAAAATGTTGACAGAATATGATACGAAAAATGAAATAAATCCAGGAAACTATGAGGGTTCAGAAACAATAGCACTTGAGGAAATAGCAGAAGGAAAAATAGATGCAACTATACATGACAGACTTGTAGCAGCTTACTTCAATAAAAAGAAAGGTTCAGAACTGATAGAAACAGTTGGAGATGTTATGGAGAAAAAATCTGTATACTTCGTATATAGAAAAGATGCTAAATCTGAAGAAATAAAAAATAGAATGAATAAAGCACTGGAAGAAATGAAAAAAGATGGAACTTTAGCAAAATTATCAACGCAGTGGTTCAATGAAGACTATACAAAATAGTATCCGGTATTTTGAATAAAATTTAAATATAAAATAGTCTGGAAAAAAAGTTAATGTCGAAAGGAACAGAGAAAAATGCAGAATCAGCTTTTAAATTATAAATTTATGGTAAATTCATTTGGTAAAATACTGAGTGCGTTACCAGTCACTTTGAATATTGCTATTGTAACTATGATTTTTTCTTTAATTTTAAGTTTTTTTGTAGCACTTGCCAGAATAAATAAAATAAAAGTAGTGTCAAAACTGGCAACTGTCTATGTATCATTTATAAGAGGAACTCCTCTTCTGGTACAAATTTACCTGTCATATTATGGGATACCGAAGGTTCTGAATCACATGAATGCTAGATTTGGATGGTCATTAAATGTAAATAATGTTCCAATAATTGTATTTGTTTATGTTGCATTTATTCTAAATATGTCGGCATATATGTCAGAAACTTTCAGGGCTGCAATATTATCAGTAGAAAAAGGACAGATGGAAGCTGCAATTTCAGTAGGAATGAGTAAGTGGCAAGCCATGAAAAGAATTGTTCTGCCACAGGCTTTTGTTATAGCATTGCCTAACTTTGGAAATTCATTTATAGGTCTGATAAAAGATACTTCACTTGCATTTGTAGTATCAATAGTGGAATTAATGGGTAAAGCTAAAATAGTAGGAGCACAGGGGCTTAACTTCTTTGAAGTTTACATAGTTGTAGCATTGATTTACTGGGCAGTGTGTATAATTGTGGAAAAATTACTCGCAATTTTAGAGAAAAAAATAAGGATAGGGGGATAGTGGCATGCTTAAAGCTGAAAATATAAAACTGTCCTTTGGAGATAATGAAATATTGAAGGGAATAAACCTTGAAATAAAGGAAGGACAAGTAGTAAGTATTATTGGTCCAAGTGGTTCAGGGAAATCTACTTTTTTAAGAAGTCTAAATTTTCTGGAAACTCCCAATGACGGGGAAATCACATTTGATGGAAAAAAATTTGATGTCAAAAATATATCGAAAAAAGATATAAACGAATTGAGAAAATATACAACAATGGTATTTCAGAACTATAATCTTTTTAAAAATAAGACAGCATTGGAAAATGTAATAGAAGGACTGTTAGTTGTAAAAAAAATGAATAAGGAAGAAGCAGTTGGAATAGGATTGAAAATGCTGGAAAAAGTAGGACTGAAGGATAAAGCGGATTCATACCCTAATCAGCTTTCAGGAGGACAGCAGCAGAGGGTAGGTATAGCAAGAGCCATTGCAATGAATCCAAAAGTAATACTTCTAGATGAGCCAACTTCGGCACTGGATCCTGAACTTATAGGAGAAGTACTTAAGGTTATAAAGGACATGGTTCAGGAACATATGACAATGATTATTGTTACACACGAAATGCAGTTTGCGAGGGAAATATCAGATTATATTATTTTTATGGATAATGGTGTGATAGTGGAGGAAGGAACACCGGAAAAAGTTTTTGTAAATTCTGAAAATGAGAGATTGAAAAGCTTTTTAAAAAGATATTCCGGTGTTAATGAATAAAATAATAACTCAAAATTAAGGAGAAAAAAATGGAATTTGAAACAAGAGCCGTTCATGGTGGTGAAGAAAAAAATAAGGATAAGTTTTTTGGAAGTACGATTGATATGGCTTCAGCCTTCCCAATAAAGAAGTTTGGAGAATCTCAGGATTTCGTATATTCAAGATCAAATTCGCCAACTAAACAGGATTTGGAAAAACTGATGGCTAATTTAGAAAATGGGAAATATGCTTATGTATTTTCTTCAGGAATGGGAGCGACAAATGCTGTTCTAACATTATTTCAGTCAGGAGATCATGTAATAGTGGGTGCTGATGTCTATGGAGGAACATATAGGATAATAAAAGAGCTGTACCCAAAATTTGGGATAGACTATACTTTTGTTGATACCACGGAATTAAAAAATATAGAAGATGCAGTAAAAGAAAATACGAAGGCGATTATTGTTGAAACACCTTCCAATCCTCTTATGGATGTCACTGATATAAAAGGAACTGTTGCCATAGCAAAAAAGCATGGAATAATAACTGTGGTAGACAACACTTTTCTGACACCTTATCTGCAAAAACCATTGGATTTAGGTGCTGACATTGTAATACACAGTGCAACAAAGTTTTTATCAGGTCACCATGACATTATAGCGGGAGTAGTTGTAACTAATGATGAGGAAATAGGAGCAAAAATAAAGTTTGCAATGAGAACTGCAGGAGGAATAATGTCACCTTTTGATAGCTGGCTGTTAATAAGAAGTTTGAAAACTTTAAAAGTTAGAATGGATGCCGCTCAGAAAAATACAGAGCAGCTGGTGGAGTTTTTCCAGAATCATCCTGCTGTAAAGGAAGTTCTATATCCTACAGCTGACAACAATAAAGGGAAAAAAATTCAGGAAAGTCAAGCTAGTGGAGGTGGAGCAGTCTTTTCCTTCAGATTAAAGGATGACAGAAGAGTTGCACCTTTCTTTAATAACTTGAAGTTAGCAACATTGGCAGCAAGTTTAGGAGGAACTGAAACGCTGGTAACTCATCCTGCGACTATTACTCACGATGATATGCCTGAAAAAGAAAGGGAAGCAAGAGGTTTAACATATTCGTTAATAAGAGTCGCCCCAGGGATTGAAAATATAAAAGATCTTATAGAGGACTTTAAACAGGCATTGGAAAAGTAAATTACACAAACATAGTTAAATAATAAATTTATATATATTATTTAAAAAATCAAATTAAGAATGGAGAGATCAGATGAAGAAATTTTTGGAAAAATACCCTCTTCCTATATCAGGATTAGCATTGGGTATAGCAACTTTGGGAAACTTACTAAATAACTATGGGGCAGGTTATAAGGTGGTATCTGGATGGATAGCACTTATAATGATGGTAATCCTGACAATTAAAATTCTTTCGAATATTGAAGGATTTAAAAAAGCTATGGAAAATCCTGTTATTTCAGGAAGTTTTGCAACATATTCAATGGCAATAATTGTTTTGTCGGCATACATTACACCTAAATCACCATTTAAGCCGGTGGCTAATATTGCGTGGTATGTAGGAATTGCAATTCACGTACTGCTTATTATATGGTTTACATTGAAATTTGCAGTAAAGAAAAATATAGCGACTGTATTTACTACATGGTTTATCGTATATGTTGGAATAGTAACAGCTACAGTAACAGCACCAGCTTATAAAATGCCTCAAATAGGTCAGGCGGCTTTCTGGTTTGGATTTGTAACTTATATAATTTTACTGCCATTTGTTTTTTACAGAGTGGTAAAGGTTAAAAATATTCCAGAGCCTGCACAACCTACATTTGCAGTATTTGCTGCACCTGCGGCACTGTTACTTGCAGGATATATGGCTAAAACTTTCCCTGAAAAAAATCTTGCGATAGTTTATTTCTTATTATTTTTAACAATCTTATTATATGTAATGGTTTTAGTTTCATTACCTAAATTATTAAAATTACCATTTTATCCAAGTTATTCAGCATTTACATTCCCTACTGCAATAAGTGCTCTGGGATTAAAGCTTACAACAAAATTCCTTAAGGAATCAGGAGCAAATGTGGCAATGCTTGCTAAATTAGTAAGTGTAGCAGAAATAGTTGCAACTGTAATAATAATATATGTTATGATAAGACATATTATGTTTATGCTTTCAGAAAAAAAATAGAAAAATGAAATAAAAAGAGAGCTGCATCAGGTGGAAATACAAGAGTATTTTATTATAGAAGTTTCTTTTTATTGAAAAAAGTGCTTGATGTGGCTCAGACTTCTACACTGGAGTAATATAAAAATTAGAGATTTTAGTATTAAATCCAGAAAAGAAGAATATCGAATATGAAAAAATATAACACGCTAAATTATTGCATCATAACTTGTATGTACAATAATGAAGAAGGATAAACGAAGAGATTAGGGGCTTATATAAATGTGCTAAATAATAATGTTATACATATTATTTAAGAAAAAATATACAGGAGGAAAAAATGAAAGATTATTACAGATGGGCGAAGGAATTTTCAGATAAGCATATAGCGCCTTATGCTGATGAAATAGACAGGGAAGGAAAATTCCCAAAAGAAATTTTCAACAAAATTGCAGAGGAAGGATTCTTTAAAATTCTTGTTCCAAAAGAATTTGGTGGAGAAGGGGCAGGAATAAAAGAACATGCTCAAGTGACACAGGCATTTGCAGAAGGAACTGCAACAGCAGGACTTTGTTATACAATGAGTAATGTTGCATTGAAATTTACGTTAACTTTTGGACGTGATGAAATAAAACAGCAAGTTGTAAAGGACATAATGGAAAATAACAAATTTATGTCGCTTGCAAGAAGTGAATTTGGTACAGGAGTACATGTTTTCAACTCTCAAATGCAAGTTGAAAATCACGAAGATTACAGCATTATGAATGGATCGAAAAGTATGATTACTTCTGCTAACCATGCTTCATATTACTTGATTTCAGTTCCGGCTGATGAAAAAAGAGGACCTGTAAACTGGCTTGTACCTTATGGAACTGAAGGGCTTGAATTTAGCGAAAGTGACTGGAAAGGACTGGGAATGAGAGGAAACAACTCATGTCCTATGCACATGAAAGATATGAAATTGGATAATAAGTATGCTATTTACATAGATAGACAAAAAGCTAACCAGAAATATCCTGTAAATATAGATGTTATATACTTTATGGCAGGACTGACTGCAGTTTACACTGGATTAGGAAAAACTATATATGAAGCTGCAAAAGCTCATGCTTTAAACAGAAAATACCCTGGAGATAAGACATTGGCAAATATTGAAACTGTACTGCTTCATATATCACACCTGTTTAATAACGCATTTGTAGCGGAAAGTGCTCTTAATGCCGCAACAGAAGCTATGGCAAACGAAGAACCTGATGCATTTGAAAAAATAATGACTGCAAGGGTGACAGCTTCATTAAACTGTGTTGATTCAGCTAACCTTGGAATGAGAATAGGTGGTGGAGCTGCATATAACAGCAAAGGGCCTTTATCAAGACTGATGCGTGATGCACTTGCTGCACCTGTAATGTTCCCAAGTGTAGATGTACTGCGTAACTGGGTTGGAAAAATTATCACTGGTCAAAACTTGATGTAATATTGCAATAACATTTAACCATAAAATAAAATAGGAAGGCATGAAATACTGTTTGGGTCTATGACCTTTGAGACAGTTCTGTACTGTGTTTCAAATTTTGCATATAAGATTTGGGATGCAGTACGTTCATGTCTTTTTATTTTGTTTCTGCAGTTATTAAAAGGTTCTATAATATATGCTGGAACATAGCACAGTGATTATGACCTGGATGAATTATTTACATGGATAGACAGTATTGTTAAATAGTGATGTAAGAAAAGGTAAAAATCTGTCCTGATACATAAAAAAGCATAGCTGAAAAATAAATTGATGAAAATTAAAAAGTTTTAAAGCTATGCTTTTTTTAGTAAATTTTTTTATAATTTGCCTAAAAAACCTTATTTTAAAAAAAATTAATAATTCATATAAGTATCTAAAATACTGGTTTATATGACGGTTGGATAAAAAAAATAAAAAAAATTGAAAAAAATAGTTGAAATAATTCGGGAAATATAGTATACTAATTAAGTCATGAGAAGTGGTCGCATAGCTCAGTTGGGAGAGCACCTGCCTTACAAGCAGGGGGTCATTGGTTCGAGCCCAATTGTGACCACCATTGATTTGGAGGTGTAGCTCAGTTGGTTAGAGTGCTTGCCTGTCACGCAAGATGTCGCGAGTTCGAGTCTCGTCACTTCCGCCATTAATGCCCAGATAGCTCAGTCGGTAGAGCAAGGGACTGAAAATCCCTGTGTCCGTGGTTCGATTCCGCGTCTGGGCACCACTCAATTATAAACTAATAAACGATATTGCTTTATACCTTGTGGTTTAGAGCATTTTTTTTATATTTTGAAAAAAGGTATTGTAATATTGTGAAAAAAATGGCAAAAATAATATAAGTATATTTTGTAGGGAGGTAGGAAAATGAAAAGTAGAAAATTGATGATGTTTCTTCTGGCCGTAGTTATGCTTCTAGTTACAGCGTGCGGGCCTGGAGAGAAAAAAGTATTAAGAGTGGGGAAGAAGGTGTGGATGCTTCAAAGTTTGCAATTGAAACGACAAATAATGCACCTGCAGTAAAGGATGCTGTTTTAAAGGTTGCATTAGTAAAAGATTCACCTCTGGTAGGGATTTTTTACACTAATATCGGTCAGGGAGATGGTTATGACGGAGATTTGATATCATTATTCTTTAATAACCAGATATTTGATACGGATGAAAACTTTGAAATTACAGATACTGGGTTATCAACACTTAATGTTGATATTCCAAACAAAAAGGCTACGATAAAAATAAAAGATGGTGTAAAATGGTCTGACGGACAGCCGTTAGTAGCTGATGATATTATTTATACGTTTGAAGTAATTGCAAATAAGGATTACACAGGTGTAAGATTTGATGATGAAAGCTTAAAGGTAGTAGGAGTAAAAGAATATCATGAAGGAAAGGCTGCCAATATCTCAGGATTGAAAAAAATTGATGATAAGACAGTGGAAGTTTCCTTTACTGAGTTGGGCCAAGGAATATACACTATAGGAAATGGTCTGATAGGATCAGTGTTACCTAAACATTATTTGAAGGATATACCTATAAAAGACCTTGAAAAATCTGAAAAAGTAAGAAGTAAAGTATTGACTTTGGGAGCTTATACAATAGTAAGTAATGTACAGGGAGAAAGTCTGGAACTGAAAGCAAACCCATATTACTTTAAAGGTAAACCAAAAATTGAAAAAGTTACAGTGGAAGTAGTAAACTCGAATACTATAGTTTCTGCATTAAAGGCAGGTAAATATGATTTGGCATTACGTATTCCAACAGATCTTTATAAAACATACAGTAATTTAGATAACCTGGAATTACTTGGAAGACAGGAATTATACTATTCATATATGGGATTCAAAGTAGGTCATTTTGATAAGACAAAAGGGGAAAATATTATGGATCCTAATGCAAAAATGGCAGACAAAAACTTGAGACAGGCTCTTGCTTATGGGCTTGATGTTGACCAGATGACAAAAGCGTTCTACTATGGTCTGAGAGAAAGAGCGACAATGTCAGTACCGCCAGCATTTAAGAAATATTATTCAAAAGATATAAAAGGATATCCTTATGATCCTGAAAAAGCTAAAAAGTTATTAGATGAAGCAGGATACAAAGATGTAAATGGAGACGGATACAGAGAAGATAAAAATGGAAAACCTTTTGAAGTAAGAATAGCTGCAATGGCAGGTGGAGATATTGCTGAACCATTGGTGCAGTTCTATATCCAGCAGTGGAAACAGATAGGGATAAAAGCAGTGCTTTCTACAGGAAGACTTATTGAATTTAACAGTTTCTATGATAAAGTAGATGCCGATGATCCTGAAATAGATGTATACTTTGCCGCATGGGGAGTAGGAACAAACCTGAATCCATTTGAATCTACCGGAAGAAAGGCCGCATTCAACTATACAAGATTTGTTTCAGAAGAAAATGATAAGCTGATGGCAGAAACTTCAAGTCCTAAGACATTGGAAGACCCTAATTATAAGGCAGAAGCTTATAAAAAATGGCAGGAATATTACATAGATCAAGCAGTTGAAGTACCTCTGACTTTCAGATATGAAATTGTTCCTGTAAACAAAAGGGTAAAAAATTATTACATTGGCCGTGATTCAGACCTTAAAGGTAAAGGAATCCAACAATGGGAACTTACGGCAGCAGAGCCTATAAAGGCAACTAATTAGTGTGTAAATAAATTACTTATGTAAATTAATGGAAGACTGTAAAAGTGTTTTTCAAATTTACAGTTTAAATAACAGATATTAATAAATTAAGCTGGATAATTCCAGCTTTTTTTGTTATAATCAAATTAAAGACAAAACAGTAAATTTTATGAAATATAATTTAAGGTGGTAGGAAAATGTACAGAATATTTGATAATATCTCCTATGAAATTTTAAATGAAGGAGAAAAATTTGAAATAGCAGGAATTGAGTACGATTCTAGAAAAATAAGGGAAAACTTTGTTTTTATAGCAATGACAGGAAATAATGTTGACGGGCATGACTTTATTCAGAAGGCCATTGATAGTGGTGCTAAAATGATAGTTGCTGAAAAAAGAGTCAATGTATCCGGATATAGCAATTATGAAAAAGTTTCCTTTATACTTATAGAAAATGTAAGGAAAAGTTTGGGAATAATAGCTTCAAATTACTATAACTACCCACAGAATAAATTGAAAATAGTAGGGATAACAGGAACAAATGGAAAAACGACATCAAGTTATATCCTTGAAAATATACTTGAAAAAACAGCAAGGATTGGAACTACAGGAAACAGAATACTTGACGAGGAATTTGAGACAGTGAATACAACCCCTGAATCTCTTGAACTTATAAAACTGATAAATGAAAGTGTAAAAAGAGGAGTAGAGTATTTTATAATGGAAGTCAGTTCGCATGCGCTTGAAATAGGCCGTGTAAATATGCTGGAATTTGATTCTGCAATATTTACCAATCTTACTCAGGATCATCTTGATTTTCATGGTACAATGGAAAATTACTTCAATGCAAAAAGAAAAATCTTTTCCATGCTTAGAAAAGACGGTACAGGAGTTATAAATATAGATGATGGGTATGGTAAAAGAATAGTTTCTGAAAAATCTGTTAATGGGACAAGCAACACTCAAGATAATACTGTAGGAAGTAAGAAGGAAAATAAATATTTTTCAATAAGTGTAAATGATAAAACTGCAGATTTATATGGAGAAATAGTAAAATACACTAATGACGGTATGAAAATAAAAATTATTCATGGAAAAGATGAATATATTCTGGATGTAAATCTTGTAGGAGAATACAATCTGCATAATATTCTTGGATGTGTGGCTTCGGCACTGTCATTGGGAACAGGAATGGACAAGATTGTAGAAAAGCTTGAAAAGATGCCTTCTGTACCTGGAAGATTTGAAACTGTAAAAAATAATATGAATGTAAGAATTGTAGTGGATTATGCCCATACAGATGATGGACTTATGAATGTAGGAACTACATTGAAGAAAATAACAGAAAATAGGGTTGTCACTATATTTGGTGCAGGTGGAGACAGGGATAATAAGAAAAGACCTAAAATGGCAAAGGCTGCCGCAGAATTTAGTGATTACATAATATTGACTTCAGATAATCCGAGAACGGAAGATCCTATGGTGATACTGAAGGAAGTTGAATCAGGTCTTACTGAAATAAATTTTCCTAAGGAAAAGTATATAATTATTGAAGACAGGGAACAGGCTATAAAATATGCGGTTCAGGAAATAATCAGGGAAGGGGACAGCCTTCTTATAGCAGGAAAAGGGCATGAAACCTATCAGATTATAGGAAAGGAAAAAAGACATTTTGATGACAGGGAAACTGTAAAAAAACATTTGATATAATTCATTTTTTTTGGTATACTCAGAAATGAAATAAAAATATAAATTTAAGGGAGTGATGTCAGAATTGAAAAAGATTGTTT
>NZ_KI272866.1:71131-71537 GCF_000469505.1 Leptotrichia sp. oral taxon 215 str. W9775
AAAGCAGTGGAAGTGGAGATTCAGGAAGTAAGGAACTGAATATTTATACATGGACATATTTTATACCGCAGGAAGTAATAGACGATTTTCAGAAGGAAACGGGAATAAAGGTAAATCTGAGCTATTATGACAATAATGATGTAATGATAGCAAAATTAATGTCGGGTGCAAAGGGATTTGACATAGTTTCACCATCTACAGATTATGTTGATGTGCTTATAAAGAGCGGACTTATAGAAAAACTTGACAAGCAGAAACTGGGAGAAACTTTTAACAACCTTGATAAGGATGGACTTAAGCTTGAGGAACTTTCAAAAATATACGATCCAGGCTTAAATTACTCAATACCTTATACATATTCTGCAACAGGAGTAGCGGTAAATAAAAAATTTATGAAAGATTACCC
>NZ_KI272866.1:71637-72766 GCF_000469505.1 Leptotrichia sp. oral taxon 215 str. W9775
TTATCCTTCAGATTCAGCAGATGACAAGCAGTTAGAGGAAGCTAAAAATAGAATCCTTGAATGGAAGAAAAATCTTGCAAAATTTGATGCAACAGCTTTTGGTAAGAGTGTGGCTACTGGAGAATTCTATGCTGCCCACGGATATGCTGAAAATGTCTATGGTGAACTGGATGAAGCTGAATACGGAAACTTTGATTTCTTTATACCTAAAGATGCAATGATGTATATAGATAGCATGGCTATTGTAAAAAATTCACCTAATAAGGAAAATGCCTATAAATTTTTAGAATTTTTATACAGACCTGAAAACTTCATAAAAGTATATGAACAGTTTAAGGCTCCTTCAGTTATAAAAGGAATTGAAGAAAAATCAAAGATAAAATCACTTGTAAATAGAGCTCAGGTTGTGGAAAATGCTAAACTTCCTGGAGCATTATCAGATGAAGCAAAAGAAAAACAGGATAAAATATGGAATGAAATAAAACTGGCAAACTAATTAGTTGACAGTATTTCAGAAAATATGAGTTAAAAAATAGATTTAATAAAAAAATCCGGCTGGAATTTCTTTGAGTTTAAGAAGAAATTTTAGCTGGATTTTTAATTGGAAATTTTATTGAATTTAGGAAATGAAAATTAAATTTGATAAGAGGAATTTTTCGAGGTATAATAATTAAAAATAATACAGGAGGCTAATATATGAATAATAAAATTAAGCAACGGATTTCTATATTTGTAACTATTTTTGTAGTAATATTCCTAAATATAGTAATGTAAGTTTTCTTTTTATTGTTAGCCAAATCATTGAAAAAGAAGGTAACTTTACCATCATCAATTTCGGTAATCTTGTATTCGGCAACAGGTGAACGTGCGCGGTATCTTCCGAGATATCTGATAATACCCTCTGTGCTGTAAAATATGCGGTTTAGGAAATAATCAGGGAAGGGGACAGTCTTCTTATAGCAGGGAAAGGGCATGAAACTTATCAGATTATAGGAAAGGAAAAAAGACATTTTGATGACAGGGAAACTGTAAAAAAACATTTGATATAATTCATTTTTTTTGGTATACTCAGAAATGTAACTAAAATATAAATTCAAGGGAGTGATGTCAGAATTGAAAAAGATGGTTT
>NZ_KI272866.1:72866-73272 GCF_000469505.1 Leptotrichia sp. oral taxon 215 str. W9775
AAAGCAGTGGAAGTGGAGATTCAGGAAGTAAGGAGCTGAATATTTATACATGGACGTATTTTATACCGCAGGAAATAATAGACAATTTTCAGAAGGAAACTGGAATAAAGGTAAATTTGAGCTATTATGATAATAATGATGTTATGCTAGCAAAATTAATGTCAGGAGCAAAGGGATTTGACATAGTTTCACCATCTACAGATTATGTTGATGTTCTTAGAAAAAGTGGGCTTATAGAAAAATTGGATAAGAAGAAACTGGGAGAAACTTTTAACAACCTTGATAAGGATGGACTTAAGCTTGAGGAACTTTCAAAAATATATGATCCAGGCTTAGATTACTCAATACCTTATGCATATTTTGCAACAGGAATAGCGGTAAATAAAAAATTTATGAAAGATTACCC
>NZ_KI272866.1:73372-96567 GCF_000469505.1 Leptotrichia sp. oral taxon 215 str. W9775
TTATCCTTCAGATTCAGCAGATGACAAGCAGTTACAGGAAGCTAAAAATAAAATTCTTGAATGGAAGAAAAATCTTGCAAAATTTGATGCAACATCTTTTGCTAAGGGTGTGGCTACTGGAGAATTCTATGCTGTCCATGGATATGCTGAAAATGTCTATGGTGAACTGGAAGAATCTGAATACGGAAACTTTGATTTCTTTATACCTAAAGATGCAATGATGTATATAGATAGCATGGCTATTGTAAAAAATTCACCTAATAAGGAAAATGCCTATAAATTTTTAGAATTTTTATACAGACCTGAAAACTTCATAAAAGTATATGAATTCTTTAAGACTCCTTCCGTTATAAAAGGCGTTGAAGAAAAATCAAAGGTAAAACCAACTGTAAATAGAGCTCAGGTTGTTGAAAATGCTAAACTTCCTGGAGCATTATCAGATGAAGCAAAAGAAAAACAGGATAAAATATGGAATGAAATAAAACTGGCAAACTAATTAGTTGACAGTATTTCAGAAAATATGAGTTAAAAAATAGATTTAATAAAAAAATCCGGCTGGAATTTCCTTGAATTTAGAGAGGAATTTTGGTTGGATTTTTAAATTAAAAATCTTATTATGTAAATATCTAATATCTATAAATTAATAGAATAAAAATAAAATTGTAAAATAAAAAGAAGTTGCCAGAAATTGACAACTTTTTTTATATTGCAATGAAACAAAACGGAGTTTACAAAAGTTCAGATATTTTTACTTTTCTGTCTTCTTCCAAAGACTTAGTAAGGGCATCTGCTGTCAGAATGGAATCTCTTGCGGCAGTACCGTCCAGTAATGGAATGAATTCTTTATCAACTTCAGCTCCCTGAAGAACATTATGTAGAAATTCCATTTCCATTTCCATGATTCCATGCAGCCATAAAGGAGGGATTCTGTCAGGTTTACCGTACATTATTGCACCGTCCATTTCCAGTCCTTTATATATTCTTGTTCTGTCATCATCTTCTTCTTTAGTACGATGAAGCAGGAATTTTTCTTCTTTATCATCAATTTTTAAAGTGACTCCTACATCCTGAAGATCCAGTAGGATAGCTCCTTTAGTTCCTTGAATTTTTACAGAATGGTCAGGCCATCTGAATGCAGATCCATACTGTAAAGTTGCAAATCTTTTATTTGGAAATTCAAGTGTTATGAAAAGGGCATCATCTTCATCACCAAATTTTTCTCCTTGATGGGCGATGTTTCCTCCAACCATTGTTACTTTTTCAGGCACTCCCATTATAAACTGTATAAAGTCCAGTTCATGTATATGATGATACAGGTGGCCTCCTGAAAGTTCCTTTATTTTTTTCCAGCTAATTTCCTTTTGTTCCTTTTCCCATCCATTTCTCATAGAATGGCAATGTAAAACTTCTCCAATAACACCATCATTTATTAATTGTTTTATTTTTCTTACACCATTCATGAAGTTCATTACGTGTCCTGCCATGAAGATTACACCATTCTTTTTTGTAGCTTCTATCATTTCAGAACATTCCTTGTATGAAAGTGCGATAGGCTTTTCACAGAATACATGTTTCTTATTTTTAGCAGCTTCTAAAACGGCTTCCTTATGTGCTCCATTTGGAGAAGCAACTATTATTGCATCAATATCATCCCTTGCACATAATTCCTGAATGTTTTCTGAAACTTCACATCCAAGTTCTTCAGAAATATTTTTTGTATTTTCCGGATCATAAATGGCAACAACTTTTGCTCCTTCGATTTTATTTAATATTCTTCCTAAATGTGCTCCAAAATATCCGGTTCCTATTATTCCGTAATTTATATTTTTCATTTCTGTAATGTATGATAGTATAAAATAAAATCATACTCTCCTTTCTTCAAATTATGTATATAATTTTGTCCTAATATGTTTACTTAACTGACCCGTCTGATAATCCTCCTGCAATCTTGTTCTGTATAATCATAAAGAACACTACTGAAGGCAGGATTACAATTACTGATGCAGCCATCATCTGTCCCCAGTCCAGTATTTCTGAACCTGTTAAAGAGTAGAGGGCTATTGACAGAGGCATTTTTTCAGAGTTATTTATTAATAGCAGTGCATACAGAAATTCATTCCATGTATTGATAAATGTGTAAATGGCAGTTGAAACAATTCCTGGAGACACTATAGGAAGTACAATCTGAAAAAATATTCCGAATTTTCCTACTCCGTCAACCTTTGCGGCTTCCTCAATTCCAATAGGAACAGTTTGAAAAAATCCTATCAGCATCCATATTGCATATGGTATGGAAAACGACAGATAAGTAATAACTACACCAATCCATGTATTAATTAATCCTAATTTTGCCATAACTGTAACGTATGGGACAGCCAGCAGGATAGTAGGAAACATATATGTAGTAATAAGCATTTTTGTCATTTTTTTACCTACTTTAGGGAAAAATCTTACAATTCCATAAGCTCCAAGGGCTGAAACGATTATAGTTATTACAGTGGCTGTAAAAGATATAACTAAACTGTTTTTTATATTTCTTATAAAATTCAGACTAAACAGAACCTGTCTATAATAATCGAATGTAATTTTTTTAGGAATAAAAGCCAATGGACTGTTGGACATTTCGCTTGAAGGCTTTATGGAAGAAAGAATAATCCATATTAGAGGGAAAACGGCAATTATTGCCATAACAGTTAAAAGTAAATAGATTAATCCAGTATAGATATTATTTTTATAACTGTATTTCATTATTTATCATCCTCTCTTTCCCATCTGTTAAGCAGTTTGAAATATCCAAAACACACAGCCATTAGAAACAGAAGCAGTAGAATAGTGACTGCAGATGCTGTTCCTAATCTTTTTAAATTCCATCCTGTCTTGTATGCATATATTGGTAATGTAGTGGTCAAGTCTGAAGGTCCTCCTCCAGTCAGCAGATAAAGCAGGTCAAAGTTGTTGAAGACCCATATTGTTCTTAAAACAACCAGTAATCCTATAACTCCACGTATATGTCTTATTGTTATGTAACGGAATACCTGAAAAGAAGATGCACCGTCAACAATAGCCGCTTCATACTGTTCACGCGGAATAGTCTTTAAGGCTGCCAGAATATTTACCATAAACAGAGGTGCTCCAAACCATATATTTATAAACAGTACTATCCAGAAGGCGGTTTTCGGATCTGCCAGAAAGTTTATGTTTTCCTTTGTAATATGCAGTTGTGTAAGTAAATTCGGTATAAATCCATAAACATCGTTTAAAATCCATTTCCATGAAAATGCTATAACGATAGCAGGAAACGCCCATGGGATAATAAGTAAAGTTCTATAAAATCCCGAAAATTTTGGAATTCTGTTTAAGGAAAGAGCAGCTATAAATCCTACCAGAAGCTGTCCTGTAATTGATAAAACAGTCCATTTTATTGAAGTCAGGAATGCATGATAAAATTCAGGGTTAGTAAGGA
Organism: Leptotrichia sp. oral taxon 215 str. W9775; assembly: GCF_000469505.1. NCBI lineage: Bacteria > Fusobacteriati > Fusobacteriota > Fusobacteriia > Fusobacteriales > Leptotrichiaceae > Leptotrichia > Leptotrichia sp. oral taxon 215. The sequence goes on from NZ_KI272866.1 coordinate 76,836, forward strand.
CAAATTTGAAGTTGTCAAACCAGATCCACTTGTAATACGGTCTAATTAAGTTTTTCGATGTAAAGCTAAAATATACACTGGAAATTATAGGATAAACCAGCAGAAGAAAAACTATTAACATGGCTGGTAAAACAAACACCAGATTTATCTTATCGATTTTCATTTTATTCTTTTTCATGAGTATTCCTTTCCTGTCACGTGGTTAGCTGGTTATTTTGCCGCGGCAAATAAGTCGTTTAGTTCCTTTTCAGCTTTTTTTGCAGCTTCTTCCACGGGAACATTTTTAAGTATAATTTCCTGGAACATCTTTTCAATTACACCTTGGCTTGTAATTATTCCGGCTTCAGGTTTTGGACCAAATTCCATTCCAATTGCAGTACCTTTATCAACAGCATTGTTAATAACTGTGATTGTATCCTGGAATTGTTTGATTATTGGATTATCCAGGTATGCAGGATCATTTGAAATATCTTTTAAGGCTGGTAACATACCACCTGGAACAGAATGTAAGAATTTAATGTATTTTTCTTTTTCATATAAACTTTCAACAAAAGCTTTTGCAATTTCAGGGTGTTTACTATTTTTCCATACGATTATAGGTATATTTGAAGTTTCTATTCCCCGTTCAGGATCTGCTGCATTTACTTTAGGTATTGGTGCGGCAGCTATTTTGTCCAGTAAATCAGGTGAGTTCTGTTTAACTCCTCCAATTTGGAATCCACTGTTAAAGTCAAAAGCTGTTTTACCTTGATAATAAAGTGTAGCCTGATCTAATACTTTAAAGTTTACAGAACCTTTTGGAGATACTGCTTTATACATATTTACCCAGTAATTTATCCCATCTATGGCAGCCTTGCTTGTAAGGTTTGCTTTTCCGTCTTTAGTTATTAAAGTTTCTCCTGCTGAACGGACATAGAAGTTAAGGAATCTAGTTGCCATCATATCTCCAAGTCCCATAGGAACTGATAATCCATAAACTTGAGGAGGATTATTTAATTTTTTAGCCGCTTCAAATAATTCTGCCCATGTTTTTGGAACTTCAAGTCCTGCAGCCTGTAATAAATCTTTTCTGTACCACATTACCTGAGCGTGTGAATATAGAGGTATAGAATAATGTTTTCCATTCATTTCCCCTTCTGTAAGAGGAGCAGCGTAAAATCTATCTTTTCCAATATGATCGATTACATCATCAATAGGAACTAAAGCATCTGCCTGTAACAGTTCTACAACATGGTTAGGTAAAGCTGTACTTACATCAGGAACTTGTCCGGCCTGTAATCCTGTTGTCCATTTAGTGTAAAATTCAGGCCATGCAAATGTTTCAATTTTAATTTTTACTTTCGGATGTTTTTTCATAAATTCTTCAGCAGCCTGTTTCATGAACTCGTTTCTAGGTCCTTGAGTAAATGAATGCCAGAATACTATTTCTCCTTCAAGTTCTCCTGTTTCATTTGACTGTTTTGAACCTCCGCAGGAAATAATAAGAAATAATACTGAGATAAGTAACAGAATAATCTTCTTTTTCATAATTGTTCCATCCTTTCAATGTTAGATATTAAGTGTTGTAAAATAAGTGAAATATACTATTTTAAGTATATAATACCTGTGTGAAAATAATTGACGTCAGTTTTTCCTTTTGATTATTAAGAGTATACCTTCATTTTTTAATAAAACAAGATATCTAAAACGATTAATTATAGTAAAAAACGATTAAATAGATATAATTTTTTTAAAAAATTGTACATAAAAAATTGTTTTATAAATATTATGAGGTATAATTAAAGTAAAATGACAGCAGGAGTTACAAATTATGGAAAACAACTCATTAATGAAGGCATTCCATCTGGCTTTTCTTTATGTTGATACATATACCTTCAATAGGGACTGGAAATTTCAGGAAGAAAAGGTACCTTACTCAATGATAAGGTTTATAGTGGAGGGAAATGCAAAATTTATAATAGATGACAATGTATACGATGTGGGTAAAAATGATATTATTTACATACCTGAAAGCTGTAACCTTCAGTGTATGTCTGTTTCAAATCATTTTTCCTTTATAAGTATCAGATTTACTGCCTCCTATTCTATACATGGACTAAAAATATGGTCTGAAATAATGGATTTTGATACACAGATTAAATGTGAAGATAAATTTATTATTGACTGTTTTTATTCAATGATAAAGGAAAAAAATGCCAATAGATTGGGGACTTCCTTTGTTTTAAGGGGATATCTGGAAATAATAGTAGGTTATTTAATAAATATTTCAAAGGAAAAAGGGGAAAGCAGAACATGTAAAATTCAGTATTACAACAGGGAAATAGACAGCAGGGTACAGGCAATTGTAAATGATATGATAAATAATCCCTTTAGGGAATTTTCAACAGAATTCTACTGCAGATTGTCTGATATAAGTGAGGCGTCTTTCAGAAGACTGTTTAAAAAGCATACAGGGAAATCACCAAATAAATTTTTTATGGAAATTAAAATGACAGTTGCCGCAAGAAGAATTCTTGAGACAGACGACAGGATATCAGAAGTGTGTAGACACGTAGGAATTGAAGATGCCAACTATTTCACGAAAATTTTTAAGAAATATTTCAGGGTTTCTCCGCATATTTACAGAAAAATAAGTAGAGGATAAAAAAATATGAAAGATATATTTATTCATTTATCAAAATTTTACTTATGTAAAACAATTATTCATTAAGAAAAAGTCAAAATTCGCCTGAAAAATCAGGCTGATGACTTTTTCTAAATTCATTTTTTTGTTTTACATTGTAAAATTTTAAATAATTCATAAATATAATCTTTCATATTTTTAAAATTTTATGTGGATTGTCTATTCTACTATTACATTCTCTCTACTGTCTGTATTGATAACAATGACAATCCCTGTTTCAGTATGTCTGCAGCCTTTATTGAAAGTAATATTCTTGCCTGCATTACATCCTTGTTTTCTTCCTTCAATATAGATTTTGAGTTGTAGAAGTTATTGTAAGTTTTAGCCAGATCAAATAAATAATCTGCAATCAGGTTAGGTTTAAATCCTTCATACGCTTTTACTACAACTTGAGGGAATCTTAACAGCATAACTGCAAGGTCTCTTTCAATGTCATTCATGTCATCAAGGATAATATCCTTGCTCTTGTCAACTGAAATATTTTCAGATTCCATTTTTCTCAGAAGGGACATTATTCTTACATAAGTGTATTGTAAGTATGGTCCTGTATTTCCTTCGAAGCTTAGTACTTTATCCCAGTCAAATAATATAGGTGAAGTTCTGTTCTGGCTCAGGTCAAAGTATTTTATTGCTCCTGTTCCAACTATATCTGAGATAATATCCTTTTCAGCTTCAGGTAAATCAGGATTCTTTTCATCTATAACTTTTCTTACTTCTTCCTGTGCTTTATTCAGAAGGTCGATAAGTCTGATTACATTTCCACCTCTTGTAGATAGGATAACTCCATTTGCAAATCTCATAATACCAAATTGAATATGAACTTTTTCATAATCATAAGGTGCTCCTGTCATTCTTGCAATTTCAAATACTTGCTTAAAGTGTTCCTGCTGTCTTTCATCAACAACATATAACCCCATATCAGCGTTTAATTCATCTTTTCTATATTTAATAGTCGCAAGGTCAGAAGTTGAATAAAGGAAGCTTCCATCCTTTTTCTGAACTATACATGGGTGAAGTTTTGTTTCTTCATCAAAGAAAACAACAAGTGCATCGTCATCTTCCCTTGCAATTTTTCTTGCTTTTAAATCTTCAAGTACGTCAGGCATCATATCATTATAGAATGATTCACCATTGTAGAAGTCAAATTTAATATCAAATCTTTTATAAATTTTATTGTATTCATTTATTGAAATATTAATAAATTCCTTCCAAAGGGCGTTGTTTTTTTCGTCTCCCGCCTGAAGTTTTCTAAGTTCTTCCCTTGCAATGTCGTTTAGGGAAGGATCTTCTTTTGCTTTATCAGAGAAAAGTACATATATTCTTTCAAGTTCTTCTATCGGATCATTTTCATAAGCTTCCTTGTCAAGCCAACGTTCGTAAGCAACAATAAGTTTTCCAAACTGAGTTCCCCAGTCTCCTATGTGGTTATCTCCGAAAACTTTAAATCCTAGGAACTGCATAATTCTTTTTATAGATTCTCCAATAATTGTACTTCTTAAGTGCCCAACGTGCATACGCTTTGCAATGTTTGGAGAAGAATAGTCAATTACAACAGTTCTGTCAGTGTTAAGGAATGAAAAATCATATTTTTCCTCCCCTATTTTTTTAATTTCATTATTAATAAAGTTATTTTTCAGATAGATGTTTATAAATCCAGGCCCTGCTACTTCAAGTTTTTCGATGATGTCATCAGCTTCAAACTTTTCTATGATTTCATTGGCTATTTCTCTTGGATTTTTACCTATGATTTTTGAAGTTATCATGGCAAAATTTGTCTGAAAATCACCAAATTCTTTTTTTGTAGAATTTTGGATATCGATTTTATCTGAGAAATCACTGTTAAAAATACGGTTTATATTTTTTTTGAAGAGTTCCTTCAATTGAATAGTAAGTAATTCCATCTTTCCAGTTATATGTTTTGAATTTGATAATTTTTTTAGGGAAATAGTTTTACCAAATAAAACATATGTCTCCTTTCCTTATAATTTATTTTATATTATATAATAAATTGCCACAAATTTGAAGACTTTAATTGCTTTTATTTGTATTTTTTGTTGGAATTTTGGCTGAAATTTATTAAAATAGATTGTAAAACGTTATTTTAAAGATATTTGAAAAACATCTTAGAGGAAAAAGGAAGTATTCTATTTAAAGGAACAAAAAAATAAATAGATTTTAAATATACCCTAGTATTTTCAGTATATTCTTCAAATTTAAAGGAACGAAAACAAAAATAAAATATTTCCTTGAATAATACTTTGGAATTGTATATTATATGATTATAAAAAGCAATATAGGAGAAGAATATGAAGAAAGTAAGAGTTACAGTTTCAGATTTTATGAATGAAATTATTACAGGAGATTCAGAGTATTTTAAACTACCAGTTGGAAGAATAGGGAACATAATTTTTAAATATTACATGGACAAAGATTTAAACAAAGTAGAACTAAGAAATTTTTCAGGTGAAGTTATACAATTTAATCTGAATAAAAAAAATGAAGAAATTTTTATGGACACACTTATAAGAAATAAAGTAGAAATAGAATCAGAATATTGGAGAAATATATTTTTTACCTATATTAATAATTTGAGGTATAAACGTGAAGAAATATTGTTTGAAAATAAATTTAAAGATATAAGGGAAGCAATAAAAATAGAGAAAAAAATAAAAATAAAATATCATAAATATATTAGGCTTGTGAATCCATATTTCATAAAAGTTTCAGATAATGAAACTAGGTCGTATCTGTTCTGTTACTGTGAAAAAAACAATGATTATAGAAATTATAGAATTTCTGAAATAGAGGAGATATGGCTTACAAATGAAAAAAATGAAATAAGGGATAAAAAATACATTGATAATGTTCGTAAAAATTTTGATCCCTTTTTATCATATAAAAATAGAGTTAAAGTCAAATTTACGGAAAAAGGAATTGAATTATATGAAAAAGTTCTTGCGAATAGACCAAGATTAATTGAAAAAAAGGATGGAATTTATACTTTTGAATGTGACAATAAACTTGCAATGATATATTTTGCACAGTTTTATTCAGAAGTTAAAATTTTAGAACCTGAAGAATTGAAAACAATATTGAAAAAAGAACTTAAAAAGACAATAGAAATATACGAAGATAAGGAGAAAGAAAATGTTTAAGCTTAGAGGAAGTAGAAGAAGAAAGACAGAGGAAGTTATTCGGAAATTCTTAAAAAGTTATGCTGAAAATGAAAAAAGTAAAAATAAAAAAGACTTAAGGGAGTGGCTTATCAGTGAACTGAAAAATGAACTACCCAATAAAAAAAATGAAGAAATAGAAAAAATGGCAGGGGAGCTTATATCAGGAATTAAAATTTATTTCGATAAGAAAAAGGAAATAGAGAAATATCAAAGTCTTGGTATAAGTAACAGTGACTATGTCGGAGATAAGATACTTGAAAAAGTTGCAAATGAAATAAAGGAAGCAGAAACTGTAGATAAAGAAGAAATTATTGAAAGTATGAAAGAAGCAGGCAATGTACTGGCTAGTTATAATGAAGCTATGATATATGAGGCTGCTTCGATAGATGAACCACAGCTTGTGGTAGATGCTTTAAGCGCAAATAGTGTAAATAATTATATTGACAATGTGAATGAAACGATAGGTAAGTCTAATGATGAAATACTGAAATCATTGACAACTAAAACAGGTGAAATAAGTCAGAATCCAAACCTTGATGGTTTCATATTTGAGGAAAGGCATGCAGGAACATTTAATATAGATGCTTCAGTAAAGAAGCAGAATTACCATGCTGAAGCATTAAAACCTGAAGTTGGAGAAACTTATGGTAAAAATTCTGTTGATATGAGAATTGAGGATTCAAACAGAATTGTTAAAAAATATCAGGCGAAGGCGTATAAAAATGCAAATGAAACTGCAAAATCCTTTTATGATAGACAGGAGGGGTATAAATACAAGTTTCAATCAAAATTAGTTCCCTCTGACCAGGTAGGCGATATTGAAAATTCTGTGGATAAAATAGAATATGGAGAAGTAAAAAGTAAGTCTATAAGCAAAACTGAACTTAAGGAAATGCAGGAAAAATATCAGGAAGGTAATAAGGAAGCGGTAAAATTCAGTTTTGAAAAAGATGTGGATACTATTGCAATAACTAAGCAAATAGGAAGACAGGTAGTGGTAAATGGGATTATGGGAATAGCAATTGGAATGGGAAAAAACATAGGAGTTAAACTAATTTCAAATGAAGAAATAGAAATTAATGAAATAGTTGAAGAAGGATTAAAATCAGGTTTTTCGATGGGGCTTTCAGCTGCTGTTGCAGGTGGAATGAGAGTTGCTGTTGAAAAGAAATTTATACCTACAGTTCTTTCAAAATTTTTAGTGAATAACAATGTAATTGGTGCAATAGCGGCATCTTCAATGGATATAATAAAGATAGTTTTTAAATTAGGTTTAGGAGAAATAAGTTTAGGAAAGGCATCAAATGATATAATATCAGTATTAGGAACTGTATACGGTGCAATAGTTGCTTCAGACGAAGGTGCTAAAGTAGTAGGAATAATTCTGAATATGATAGGTATAGGTAATATAGGGATTATAATGGATATTATAATTAGTGTAATATGTGGAGTTGTTGGCTCAAAAGTTGGAGGTGCAATAGCTAGGGGTTTAGGAAATATAACAGAAAAAGTAGTAAATGGAACAAAGGAAGTAGTAAAGAATGGAGCAAATGTAGTAAAAGATGTAGCAAAGGGAGCTTGGGAAGGAGTAAGAAGTTTTGGAGATACATTTGTGGAAGGTGTTAAATCGTTAACAAGTTCTGCTTGGGAAGGAATAAAAACTTTTGTAAGTGAATAGCAAGTTTATTTCGGTTATAAAATTAAAAAATAAATTCGATAAAATAAATGTATTTTAAGTTATTAAGAGTAGATACAGATAGTTAAGGAGGAAGAAAAATGGAAATAAATTTATCAAAATATTTAAGAGCAAGAAGACCTATAATATGTATAAATAGTAGTGATTATAAGGAAATAGATACTATTGTCAAAGAAGCAACGAAAGAATATAAGGATAAAGCTATATATGAATATAGAGCTTTTGGAGCTGTGAATTTTGAAAATAAGGTTAGATGTGAAGAAATAGAAAATTTGTATCATTTTTTAAATATTTTATTTTCAAAAGGCATAAAAACTGATGTGTTTTTACTGATAAAAAACGCGGAAGAGGAGATGATGGATGCAAGGAATATAGCTTTTATAAAGAAGATTGCTGAAACAAGATACTCAAATCCAGACTATAATTTTACGATAATAGTAGTAAGTGAAAATGAAACAGTACCTAAAGAACTTGAAAAATTTACTTCTATACTTGATATTCCAAATATGACAAAGGAAGAAATAGAAGAATACATACTAAAATTTTCTGAAATCAACAATGTAAAACTGGATAAGGAAGATCTAGGAGAAGTGGCTATTTCGCTAAAAGGGCTGACAAAATTGGAAATAGACCATGTGCTTAATATGATAATAGAATCAAAGAAAAATATTTCTATTTCAGGAAGAGAAATAATTATAAAAGAAAAAGGTCAGATAATAAAAAAATCTTCAATACTGGAAATAATAGATTTTAAGGAAAGAATAGAAGATATTGGTGGACTGGAAGGACTAAAAGAATGGTTACGTTCAAAAGCACAAATATTTAGAAGATTAGATGAGGCTAAGAAATTTGGAGTAGACACACCAAAAGGAGTACTCTTAGTGGGAATGCCTGGTTGTGGGAAAAGTTTGGCAGCTAAGGCAAGTGCAAGACTTTTTAACGTTCCTCTTTTAAGACTTGATATAGGAAGATTATTAGGAAAATATGTGGGAGAATCAGAACATAACATGAGAATGGCACTGAAAACAGCAGAGTCAATAAGTCCTTGTATACTATGGATAGACGAGATAGAGAAAGCCTTTGCAGGAATAGACCAGAGTGGTGGAGCAAGTGATATTACAAAAAGACTGTTTGGACAGTTCCTGACATGGTTGCAGGAAAAGGAAAATACAGTTTTTGTAGTGGCAACTGCTAATGATATAACAGCTTTTCCCCCTGAATTTCTAAGAAAAGGAAGATTTGATGAAGTTTTTTTCATCGATTTTCCAAATGAAGAAGAAAGAGAAAGAATATTTGAGATACATCTTGAAAAAAGAGGGAAATTGACAGAAAATATAGATGTAAGCAGACTGGCAGAAGAGACAGAAGGTTACTGTGGAGCAGATATAGAAGAGATTGTAAAGAATGCAGTAGAAAATATATTTATACTCGAAACACAGGATGAAAAAGAAAAGGAAGTAACAACACAGGATTTAATAGAAGCTGTTAAAAATATAGATTCTCTAACAAATATTCTGTCTGATAAAATCGAAGTACTAAAGAAAAGTTATAAAAAATTTAAAGTAAAATCAGCTTCTAAAAAAATATTAAATGGATTAGGTATAAGGAGAATGGTTGTAGTAAAAGGTGGAAAATATACACCTATTTTAGAATCAGGATATTATGAAACAATCAATTCAAATAAGAACTACATGAAATTTTCAGGAAAAGAAGTGAAAGTATGTGATTTAGAAGTATGTAAATATCAAACAACACAGGATATGTGGATGGAAGTGATGGAACATAATCCTTCAAAATTCAAAGGTGGGAGAAGACCTGTAGAGTGTGTTTCATGGTGGGATGCTCTGGAATATTGTAATAAAATGAGTGAAAAATATGGATTGCAACCAGTATATGATTTAAGTCAAAAAAGTGAAGGAATAGTTAATATAAATCAGTTAGATGGAGAATTAAAAAATTCTCATTTTGCAGATTTTGAAAAAACAGAAGGTTTTAGGTTACCGACAGTTGTAGAATGGCAATGGTTTGCAAGAGGGGGAGAAGTTGCAATACAGGATGGGACATTTGATATGATGTATGCAGGAAGCAATAATTTGGATGAAGTTGCCTGGCATAACAGTAATTCAGAAAAACAGACTCATGATGTAGGAACAAAGAAACCAAATCAGCTTGGAATTTATGACTGTAGTGGAAATGTATGGGAATGGTGTTATGATAAAATTATTATTCCAACGGGAGCTTGTATAATATCAATAGGTGATACTTTTGAAAATAAACTTAAATATATTGAAAACAATGAAAATATTAGTGGTAAAAAAGTTATGGGTGGTTCATGGAAGGGAAATGATATCACGAAAGAAGTAGATTGTAATATGGAATCTAATTATTATGGTTTTCCATATGAAAAATATGATAATTACGGCTTCCGTATTGTCAGAACGATTTAATCTTTTGAACAATGAAAATACTTGATAAAATTTATGGAAAAGATAGTCTGATTAGGAAATTAATAACTCGCTACAAAAGAAATAGAAAACTTTATCAAATAAGAAACTTAAAAGGAAATCCTCCCCATAACTAAAAACAGAGTACCTTCTATGCCAGTAAAATGGCAATACAAATATAAAACTACGAAATAAGACTTTAAATTTTATGGAAATTATTATATACTATATTAAGATCAGAATATAAAATCGTATCTATAAAAAAGATTTATTATAAAAACAATCAAATGTTAATTGTGATTTAATTTATATAGTGTATAATAAATTCAGATCAAAAAGATCTGAAACCTCAATTAACCCCCCCTTTTATAAGACCTCTTTTTTAAGAGGTCTTTTACTTTTTATAAAATCTTAAATATAGATATGTATTTTAAAAAATATTAAAATTAGACTAGGAGGATACAAATGTCAAATCATAAAAATCATTATCATAATCATTATGAAGATAAGAAAATGTCAGCAATGGCTAAATTGATAATATTTTTGTTTATATTAGCCGCAGGGCTTACCGCACTTTCAAAGTTGTACTTGGAAGATGCAAGTAAAAAAATATCAGGAGAAGTGAAAGAGCTGAAGGCTGAAAAAGAGACCCTTGCTTCAGAAGTGGGTCAGCTTGAAAAAAGAGATGCAGAAGTTAAAAAAAGCTATAATGATATAATGGAAAAATTAAATCAGAATAAAAAATAAAAGTTAGAAACAAGAACTAATAATAGAAATCTTTTAAGCATCGTCTGAAAATTTTAGACACGCTTATTGGATATAAAAAAGAAATAATACTGAAAATAATTATAGAGAGGAACAAAAATAATGAAAAAAATTATAGGTGGAATAGCATTAATTTTAAGTCTTGCGGGACTTGGATATTCAGGATTTACAATTTATGGAGCGGCAAAAGGTGCCCTTGAGAAAAAATCATTAAACAAACAGATTACTGAATTAAAAGATAAAAAAGTTAAAACAGAAGCATCTTTGAAAGATGTAACTGAAAAAAATAATAAACTTAAAAAGGAATATAATCAGTTAAGGGAGCAGAGAGGGATAAAGGTTGTATATCTTACATTTGATGATGGGCCTACTCCTAACAACACTCCAAAGATACTTGATATATTAAAGAAAAATAATATAAAGGGAACTTTCTTTGTTATAGGTCAGAATCCGGATATGTATAAGCGTATTGTAGATGAAGGGCATGCTATTGCAATTCATACATATTCCCATGAGTATAAACAGGTATATGCTTCTGTAGATGCATTCTTTGCTGATTTATATAAATTGAGAGATCTTATTAAGGAAAAAACAGGAGTAGATCCTAAAGTTACAAGATTCCCTGGAGGATCAAGTACTACAAGAGTATCAAAGCCAATAAAACAGGCTATTATAAACAGACTTACAAAAGAAGGATATGTTTATCAGGACTGGAACTGTGACAGTACAGATGCATCAGGAAACAAAGTTCCTGTAGAAAAACTGGTTAAAAATGGAGTATGTAATGTAAGGGAAGTAAACCTTCTTATGCATGATGCTTATGCAAAAACAACGACAGTTGAAGCGTTACAGAAAATAATAGATGCCTACAAGGCTAAAGGGTATATCTTTGAAACATTGACAGTGGACAGTCCAAAATTCCAGCATGTTAAACAACCTGAATCAGCTAACTAAGTTTAGTCTAAGTATGCAAACGAAACACTTGTGATATAATATTACAGATTTTAAGGATGGAGGATATTTATATGAAAAAAACAGTGTTTTTTTGCATAGGACTGACAATATCTGCTTCTTTATTCGCAGCAACAGGGTCAAATACTAAAAAAACATCGAAGGCGAAGGCGACTGTTACAAAAACAGCTTCTACAAAAAAGTCTGCTTCAACTTCAAAAAATGCGAATGCTAAAAAGGAAACGAAGGATAAGAAAAATACCGAAACTAAAAAAAATACAGGTTCTAAAACAGAATCAAAAAAAGGTACAGTCAATAGTAAAAATTCTAAAAGTAACACTACAAAAAATAAAGATACATCAGGTAAAGAAACTAAAAAAGGTACAGTAAGTACAAAGAATAGTAAAAGTACAAAGGAAACAAAAACAGTGTCTACAAGAAGTAGAAAAACTGAAACATCTAAACCAAAAAGAACTACCAGTGTAGCGGCATCGTCTTCATGGGAAGAAACGAAAAACGCTGCAGAAATGACAGTGGAAAAAGAAAAAGCAAGTCAGGGATCCGTTATGGTTACAAACTTGAATACAATATATCAGAACGAGGAAGAAAATCTGAATGTAAATTCAAAAAATAAGGCAGTGGCGGATACATTTGAAAAGGTAATTGAAGAACGTGAGAAGTATACGCATTTTCAGACTGGAATGGCTTCATATTATGGAGGAAGCTGGCATGGAAAGAAAACTGCAAATGGTGAAATCTTCAATGAAAACAGCCTGACTGCGGCGCATAAGACATTACCTTTCGGAACAAAGGTAAAAGTTACTAATCTGGATAACGGTAAATCAGTTGTAGTAAGAATCAACAACAGAGGACCTTATTCAAAAGGGAGGGTAATAGACTTAAGTAAGGCGGCATTTTCAAAAATAGCAAGTACAAGTAAAGGTGTTACAAGAGTAAAACTGGAAGTTGCAAAATAATATAATAAAGATAAATTGAAATTATATCTGTTGTAACTGTAATTGATATAAAATAATTATTGAAAGGCGGACAGTATGTTAAAAGGAAAAATAGCTTTGGTAACAGGTGGGGCAAGAGGAATTGGAAAAGAAATAGTTTTAAAATATGCTGAAAACGGAGCTACAGTTATTTCAGGAGACTTAATAGATGCTGATTATACTCATGAAAATGTTACACATGTAAAACTGAATGTAACTGATAGGGAAAACATAAAGGAACTTGCCGCAATGGTAAAGGAAAAGTACGGAAGACTTGACGTATTAGTAAACAACGCAGGAATCACAAGAGATTCTTTACTTCAAAGAATGAAGGAAGATGACTGGGATTTATTAATTGATATAAATTTAAAAGGTGTTTATAATATGATGCAAGGTTTTGTTTCTTTACTTCTTAAAAGTAAAGGGGCAAGTGTTATTAACATGGCTTCAGTTGTAGGAGTTGATGGTAATGCAGGACAGACAAACTATGCAGCTTCAAAAGGTGGAGTTATAGCAATGGCTAAAACTTGGGCAAAGGAATTTGGGAAAAAGAACCTGAGATCTAATGCAATAGCACCTGGATTTATTAAAACTGATATGACACATGTACTGCCTGAAAAACTTGTGGAATCTGTTTTAGAAAACACACCTCTTAAGAAAATGGGAGATGCGGAAGATGTAGCTGATGCGGCATTATTCCTTGCAAGTGATATGTCTAAATTTATAACAGGTCAGGTATTAAGAGTAGACGGAGGATTAAATTTATAATTTTATAAATTTAGAAAATTATGTCAGGATTGAAAAAAAGCAAGATATATGCCTACTATCTTTTGGACAGTCAGGAAAGCGGTATATTTTATACTTGGAATGAATGTGAACAGAAGGTAAAGGGGAAAAAAGCCAGATACAAGTCGTTTAAGAGTGAGAAGGAAGCTCAGGAATGGCTGAAATCAGGTGCAGAGTATGAAAAGAAAGAAAAGAAAAATGAAAACTTATTTTTGGAGCTTGAAAAGGATGGGATTTACTTTGACGCCGGAACCGGAAGAGGTGAAGGAGTTGAAGTAAGACTGACAGATTATGACGGTAATTCATTATTATATGAAATACTTGAAGCTTCAAAAATAAACAAATACGGTAACTACAAGTTATCTGACGGAAGAACAAATAATTTTGGTGAACTTACAGGATTGTTTGCGGCATTGAAATATGCAAAAAAAAATAATATAAAGGTCATTTGTGGAGACAGCAACCTCGTCATAGAATACTGGTCAAAAGGAAGATATAATTCGGACGGGCTGGAAAAGGATACGGTGGAGCTGATAAAAAAAGTGGCCCTGCTTAGAACAGAATTTGAAAAAAATGGTGGAACAGTAAAAAAAATTTCAGGAGATGTAAATCCGGCAGATTTAGGATTTCATAAATAAAAATGGAGGTTTTTTAAATGAAAAAGATGGTATTATTTTTGCTAATAATGACAATGGCGTTTGTAAGTTATTCAGCAAAAAAAACAAAAATTACAAACAAAGTTTATACGGGAGAATATGTTAAATCTACAAACACATTCACGTATAAAAAAGACAATCTGGTTTTTAAAGATAAAACTTTATATTATCAGCTGAATGATAATTCAGGAACATTGGATCTTGTTTACAATTCAATAGGACAAAATTACGGAGTAACAGATGAGGATATAATTACATTAACTGTTTCAGGAAGAGTGTCTAACGGTATCTTGACAGTTGACAGAATAATTAATTATAGAATTCCTGAATATAAACTTCCTGTAAATACTTTTGAACTTGGAAATTAATTTTTAAATCATGAAATGATATGTAAAAATTAAGTATATACAAATAAAAATATCTGTATAATATTATAGACTAGAGGATATAAACTCTAGTCTTTTATTATTCAGAAAATTATGCTATAATGCAACATACGAGTAAAAAGCGAGAAATAAAAAAGGAGAGATTAAGTGAGTAAAAAAGCAACAGTTATAACTTATGGATGTCAGATGAATGTCAATGAAAGTGCTAAAATGAAACAGATTCTGCAGACAATGGGTTATGAAATAGTAGATGACATAGATGATTCTGATCTGGTATTTCTGAATACATGTACAGTAAGGGAAGGTGCCGCTGTAAAAGTGTACGGAAAACTGGGGGATCTTAAAAGGCTTAAGGAAAAAAAGAATGGTAAGATGATTATAGGAGTAACAGGTTGTCTTGCCCAGGAAGTAAGAGACGAGTTTATAAAGAAAACTCCTTATGTCGATTTAGTCCTCGGTAATCAGAATATAGGAAGAATACCGGATATAATTGAAAGGCTTGAAAAAGGTGAAGATGTACACGTAGTTATGGTTGAAGATGAAGATGAATTACCTCAGAGGGTGGATGCTGATTTTGGTGATGATATAGTAGCTTCAATTTCAATAACATATGGATGTAATAATTACTGTACCTTCTGCATAGTGCCTTATGTAAGGGGAATGGAAAGATCTGTTCCGTTACATGAGATAGTTCAGGATGTAAAGAAATATACGGAAAAGGGATACAAGGAAATACTGTTTTTAGGACAGAATGTCAACTCATACGGTAGCGACCTGGCAGATGAAACAGATAATTTTGCAAAACTGCTTAGGGAAAGTGCCAAAATAGAAGGGGATTTCTGGATAAAATATGTTTCCCCACATCCTAAAGATTTCACAGATGAAGTAATAGAAGCAATAGCAGACAATTCTAAAATAGCAAGAATGTTACACTTACCACTTCAATCAGGTTCGACTAAAATATTGAATGCAATGAACAGAGGTTACACAAAGGAAGAATTCATAACTCTGGCAAAGAAAATTAAAGAAAAAATACCCGATATAGGTCTGACAACTGATATAATTGTAGGATTCCCAGGAGAAACGGATGAGGATTTTCAGGATACAATGGATGTAGTAAATGAAGTAGGTTTTGAAAATGCTTTTATGTTTATGTATTCCAAGAGAAGCGGTACTCCAGCTGCAACAATGGAAGAACAGGTGGATGAACAGGTGAAAAGTGAAAGGCTTCAGCAGTTAATGCGTCTTCAAAATTATAAGGCAAAGGAGGAAAGCCAGAAATATTTAGGGAAGACGGTAAAAGTACTTGTAGAGGGGCCAAGCAGAAAAAACCCTGAAATGCTGACTGGAAGAACGTCAACTCATAAAATCGTACTGTTTAAAAGTGACAGGACAGATTTAAAAGGGAAATTCGTGCATACAAGAATATATGAAGCAAAAACATGGACATTATACGGAGAATTGGAGGAATAAATGAGTGAGAATGTAAAAGAAGTAAAAAAACGTGGAAGAAAGAAAAAAACTGAGGAAAATACTGAAGAAACAGAAACTGTAAAAAAAGAAACTTCTACTGTGGAAGTAAAAGAAGTTAAAAAGAGGGGCAGAAAGCCGAAGGCTGAAAAGCAGGAAGAACTGGAAAATTTAAATGACATAGATGAACAGCAGGTGGAAAAAAAAGGTAAGGAAGAAAAAGAAGGAGAAGGAATTATAAAAAAAGAAGTAAAAGAAATAGAAAAAGTGGAAAGAAATGTAAGAGTTTCTGAGAGAACAGAAAACCATGAAAAAAATGAGAAATATACTGATGAAAGTCAGCAAAATGAAGAAAAACTTATAAAAGAAATACTGAATACAAATGTCACAAATCTGAAAAAAATGGCTAAGGAATACAATATTCCTAACTTTTCCGTAATGACAAAGTATGACCTTGTAAATGCAGTGCTTATTGAGAAAGGTAAGGAAATTGGAAAAACTTACGGATATGGAAAACTTGACATAATGGGGGAAGGAAGCTTTGGATTCCTTAGGGAAACAACTATCGGACCGGATGTATATGTTTCAATATCACAGATAAAGAGATTTTTTCTTAGAAATGAAGATGTAGTATTTGGAGAACTGAGGGTTCCAATAGGGACAGAAAGAAACTATGGTATATTAAAAGTATTGCTTGTAAATGGGGATTTACCTGATAAATCATTGGAACGTCCGTTCTTTGATGATTTGATTCCTTCATATCCTGATAAGAAAATAAATCTTGGAAGCGGAGAAATTTCATCAAGAATAATAGATCTTATTTCGCCAATTGGAAAAGGACAGAGAGGACTTATTGTTGCTCCTCCTAAAGCAGGGAAAACAGTATTACTGTCAACTCTGGCAAATGACATAATAAAATACAATCCTGAAATTGATGTGTGGATTTTACTTATAGATGAAAGACCGGAAGAAGTTACTGACATAAAGGAAAATGTAAAGGAAGCGGAAGTTTATGCCGCAACATTCGATGAAAATCCCAATGTCCACACCCAAGTTACAGAAAATGTACTGGAAATGGCAAAAAGGGAAGTGGAACGTGGGAAGGATATATTAATTCTGATGGACAGTCTTACCAGACTTGCCAGATCCTATAACATTACAATCCCTTCAAGCGGTAAGCTGATATCAGGAGGAATAGATCCGAACGCTTTATATTATCCAAAAAGATTTTTAGGGGCAGCGAGAAACATAAAGAATGGTGGAAGTTTGACTATAATTGCCACAGCACTTATTGAAACTGGAAGTAAAATGGATGATGTAATTTTTGAGGAATTTAAAGGAACAGGAAATATGGAAATTATTTTAAGCAGGGCATTGGAACAGCTTAGAATATTCCCGGCAATGGATGTACTGAAAAGTGGAACAAGAAGGGAAGAACTTTTAATTCCTAAAGATAAGCTTGAAAAAATATGGCGTCTCAGAAGGGAACTGAACCAGATGTCAGAAGTTGAAGGGCTGAAAAGACTTATTGAACTTATAAGAAGTTACAAAAACAATGAAGAACTGCTGGAAGATCTGTATTCTAAAACTCCGGCTAAAAAATAAATGAAATTCTAATTTTTGAAAATAATATTAGTTTAGAAAAAAATTAAATTGAAATAAATGAATCTTCCTTTAAAAAACGAGAGTTTTAATAAAGGAAGATTTTTTTATCAAAATATGAAAAAAGTGATAAAAAAAATGTTTATAATAAAATGACATTTAAAATATTTTATGCTAAAATTACACAGTAAAATATGAAGAGCAAAAAAAGAATACGAAATGAGGAAGAAATGAAGAAAATAATATTGTTAATAAGTTTAATATCAGTACTGGCCAGCTGTGGTGGAGACGGTGGTGGTGGAGGTTCTGCTCCACAGACAACATCTGCAACTCCAGTAATGCCTACACCAGGAAGTACAAATACTGGTAATGGGAATACAAATGGAACAAATACTGGAAACAATAACGGACAGGCTGTACAGCCACAAAATCCAGTACCTGCACCAGCAGTGGCACCTCAAGTGCCTACAGCAGATAACCGTTTTGCTAAACCTGTTGATTCAAGAGAAACTACAGGACAAGGAGTTAAGGTAGGAGTTCTGGATAGTGATTTTTTAAGTAGAGATGTAAAAACAGAAGACTTTCATAGAAGAATTGACTATGAAGGTTTTCTACAAAATGATACATTTGCTCAAGTAATTAATGATGAATTTGGAAGCAGAATGACTGCTGTAGATAAGGTTTTGGGACCTGACAGTACATTAAGTAAAAGTGAACATGGACTTATAGTTGCAACAATTTTAGCAGGAAGAAACGGAAATGGTGCAAAAGGAGCTTCAGTTTACGGTGTAAGTTTTGGAGAATCAGGAAAGAAAATAGTAGCAGATAAAAGTAAATATGAGGAACTTTATAATAGTGGAGTAAGAATATTTAACCAGTCTTTCGGTACAGCGGTTGAGTTTTCTGACTATAATTCAACAAATTATAGATTACCTTTAAGACCAGGTGTATTAAGGGAAAGAGAAAGTACTGCTGATGTTCTGGATAGAAGAATAGATGAACTGAATAATTTCTATAAAAAGGCAGTAAACAATGGAGCACTTTTTATATGGGCTGCAGGAAATACAACTGCTATCGAAGGTGGCGGAAGAAAAACATATAACGCGCCAACTATTCAGGCTGGAATGCCAGCATATATTTCTGAACTTCATAAAGGATGGATTGCAGTGGTAGGAATAAAACCTGATGGAACAGAATATAATCCACATCTTGCAAGAGCAGGAGCGGCTATGTGGTGGTCAGTTTCTGCAAATGGAAATTGTGAATTGGAAATGTGTTCTGTTCATGGATCTTCATTTGCAGCTCCAAGAGTAACAGCGGCAGCAGTAAAAGTAAAGGAAAAATTCCCATGGATGACAGGACACGAATTAAAACAGACATTGTTAACAACTGCAAAGGATTTAGGGCAACCAGGAGTAGATACTATATTTGGATGGGGACTTCTTGATGAAACAAAAGCATTAAAAGGGCCTGCTCAGTTCAATAGTATCCTTATTGTAGGAGAAAGAGCTTCAAATGCTGGATTAAAAGGTCAATTTAACGCTAGTATCGGAAATTCCATGACATCAATTTTTGAAAATGATATCAGTGGTGATGCAGGACTTCTAAAATCAGGTAATGGAACATTGATATTAACAGGAAATAACAGCTATATGGGAAATACTACAATAGATGAAGGAAAATTAGAAATATATGGAAATAATACTTCTGATATAACAATAAATCATCAAGGAACATTAGTAACTTATCCAACAGCTATAATAAATGATCAGAGAAATGTAAATAATAATGGTGGAACTCTTGAAAATAAAGGTTCAGGAGCAGTTATAACAGGAGATTACACAGCAGGAAATGGAGCAGTTACAAAGGCTGAAATAGGAACAAAGCTTACTGTAAGAGGAACAGTTAATCTGAATGGAGATACTGTACTGGAACAGGCTATGGGTAACAGATACATTACTGCAAAAGGAATGAGTGCAACAGTAATTGAAGCAGAAGGTGGAGTAAACGGACAGTTTGCTAAAGTGGAAGCACCTGAAATGATAGAAGCTTCAGTAAAATCAGATGAGAAAAAGATAGATGTTATTGTAAGCAGAAAAAATGTAGAAGAGTATGTATCAGA